>NZ_CP121110.1:600000-792500 GCF_029625315.1 Flavobacterium ginsengisoli | reverse complement strand
TCTGTTTCCAAATCGGTCAGTCTGCATTTAAGCCTTGGTAAGGTTCCTCGCGTATCATCGAATTAAACCACATGCTCCACCGCTTGTGCGGGCCCCCGTCAATTCCTTTGAGTTTCATTCTTGCGAACGTACTCCCCAGGTGGGATACTTATCACTTTCGCTTAGCCACTGAAGTTGCCCCCAACAGCTAGTATCCATCGTTTACGGCGTGGACTACCAGGGTATCTAATCCTGTTCGCTACCCACGCTTTCGTCCATCAGCGTCAATAAATTGGTAGTAACCTGCCTTCGCAATTGGTATTCCATGTAATCTCTAAGCATTTCACCGCTACACTACATATTCTAGTTACTTCCCAATAATTCAAGTCCTGCAGTATCAATGGCCGTTCCACCGTTGAGCGATGGGCTTTCACCACTGACTTACAAGACCGCCTACGGACCCTTTAAACCCAATGATTCCGGATAACGCTTGGATCCTCCGTATTACCGCGGCTGCTGGCACGGAGTTAGCCGATCCTTATTCTTACGGTACCGTCAAGCTCCTTCACGAAGGAGTGTTTCTTCCCGTACAAAAGCAGTTTACAATCCATAGGACCGTCATCCTGCACGCGGCATGGCTGGTTCAGGCTTGCGCCCATTGACCAATATTCCTCACTGCTGCCTCCCGTAGGAGTCTGGTCCGTGTCTCAGTACCAGTGTGGGGGATCTCCCTCTCAGGACCCCTACCCATCGTCGCCTTGGTAAGCCGTTACCTTACCAACTAGCTAATGGGACGCATGCTCATCTTTCACCGTTGTGACTTTAATACTAGGTTGATGCCAACTTAGTATGCTATGAGGTATTAATCCAAATTTCTCTGGGCTATCCCTCTGTGAAAGGCAGATTGCATACGCGTTACGCACCCGTGCGCCGGTCTCAAGCACCGAAGTGCTCTACCCCTCGACTTGCATGTGTTAAGCCTGCCGCTAGCGTTCATCCTGAGCCAGGATCAAACTCTTCATCGTATATTTTAATATTATATTGCGATGCGCTAAACTTAGCGGTTCTTTATCGAATCTCTCGATTCTAATGCTCTTATTCTTTATGTTCTGAAATCTCTTTCAGAACGGCTGTCAATTCAATATGTCTACGAACGTGTCTCTATTTCTTCATCGCTTGTGTTTCAAAGCGGGTGCAAAACTAAAACTAATTTTTTAAACCTGCAAGAAAAAATTTGAAAAATTTTGAAGCTTTATTTTCGCCTCCATTTTTCTTTTTTCCTTCCCAGTCTATCAAAGAGCTTTCCGTGTTTTGCGGGGTGCAAATGTAAATCGCTTTTTCAAATCTCGCAAGCTTTTTCGAATCTTTTTTTTTAGAAAATTTCTTTCCTTTTTAATTCTTATTCCCTTGCCGGCATTTCGATGAGCGTTTCGCTGTTGCGGGTGCAAAAGTAGAACCTTTTTCCGCTTTTCCAAGCTTTTTTGTCCGCTTTTTTCAATCTTTTTTCAATCTTTTTCTTAACTGTCTCATAACACACCCTTTACGCTCTGCTTTTTTTTTGATGGCTTGTGGGGTTTTTCTGAGCTGCAGTGCGGTTTTGCCGTTTCATCGGGGTTTTGGAATGCCGCTTTTGCGGGGGTTCCGCCATTTGCCGCCCTTTTTGCGCGGCTTCTTATATTCTTAAAGGGGCGATTTACGTAAAAATGCATTCCAGAAAAGCTCCTCCATGGCTCCGATGGAAGCGGAAATCCTTTTTTGCAGGCATTCGGAACAAAAAGATTGAAGCGCATAGCGGGAAACGGATCCCATTTATCATTAAAGCTTAATACTTCACATCTGCCCGGCACCATATTCCATACTTATATTATATGCATATAAAAAGCAAACCCGACAGGTTTTCAAAAAACTGCCGGGTCTTACATTATATATAGTAGTCCTTTATATATAGTATTATTTTTTATTTAAGTCTTTGGCTTTCTGTTGCCATTTTTCTGATAGATCTTCATAATCTATCGGAGTGGCTGGTTTTTGATTTATTAATCGGCCAGATTCAAATGCTCGAACTAATATTGTTTCTATTAGATAGTCTTCGTTTACATCGTATGGCTTATATTCTTCTTTTAAACTAATGTCAAACAAATTGGCGGTTGTATTAGAAACAAAAGCTTTGAATCCGCTTTTTAATGTTTTGATTAGTTCATAAGTTGTAATTCCTGTTTGACGATGAACAAGCTTTACTAAAATCTGACCTTGTTTTCTAGAAAGCTTTTTAAGTCTTTCTTCGAATTCGTTATTTAAATAATCTTCGACGATTTTAAAATACTTCTTTTTTTCTCGACTCGTTTTTAAACGTGACATTCCATTATTCAAAGCCGTTAATCGCTCTGCTGCCAGCTTAGCATATGGATATACTTTATACACTCTATTTTGAAGAATTTGAAATTGTTTCATTTCCTCAGGACTCATCTTTTGTCCTTTTGAAATAATTATTTCTGGAAGCTGAATAGTATCGCCTAAAATAGAATCTCTTTCTGTTAATATATATCCCATTTGCTCGTTCTCTTTAGGAGTAACTTGGGCTTTGGAAGAAAAACAAACTAAGAGTAAAAATAAAAAGGTGGTTAATCTCATTGAATCATAATTTAAGTGTAAAATTATATATTTATACACAACTCTGATACCAAATTTATATTTTAGCGGAAAAATATTTTTATGAGCACAAATTCTATCTTAAACGATACTTCTCTAGCATTCTTAGAAAGCTACCTAAATAACGCTTCCCCTACTGGTTACGAAAGTGAAGGCCAGAAACTTTGGATGAACTATTTAAAACCTTATATTGACACCTTTATTACTGATACTTACGGAACTGCTGTTGGAGTAATTAATCCTGACGCACCGTATAAAGTTGTTATTGAAGGGCATGCGGATGAAATTTCTTGGTATGTAAACTACATTACAGAAGATGGTTTAGTATATGTAATACGAAATGGTGGTTCAGATCATCAGATTGCTCCTTCTAAAAGAGTTAATATTCATACTAAAAATGGAATCGTAAAAGGCGTTTTTGGATGGCCAGCAATTCATACTCGTTTACGCGACAAAGAAGAAATTCCTAAACTAAGTAATATTTTTATTGATTTAGGTTGCGAAAACAAAGAGCAAGTTGAAGCTTTAGGTGTTCATGTTGGATGTGTGATTACGTATCCTGATGAATTTATAATCTTAAACGAAAACAAATTTGTCTGTCGCGCTATCGATAATAGAATGGGCGGTTTTATGATTGCTGAAGTTGCTCGTTTATTAAAAGAAAACAATAAAAAGCTTCCTTTTGGTTTGTATATTGTGAATTCTGTTCAGGAAGAAATTGGTCTCCGTGGAGCTGAAATGATTGCGCACAGAATAAAACCAAATGTAGCGATTGTTACTGATGTTTGCCATGACACCACTACCCCAATGATTGATAAAAAGGTAGAAGGTGATCTTAAAATGGGCAAAGGTCCTGTTATTGGCTATTCACCAGCAATTCAGAATAAATTACGTGATTTGATTGTAGACGTAGCTTCAGAAAATAAAATTCCTTTTCAGAGACACGCTACTTCACGTGCAACTGGAACAGATACTGATGCTTTTGCTTATAGCAATGGCGGTGTTCCCTCTGCATTAATTTCGCTTCCTTTGCGTTATATGCATACAACAGTAGAAATGGTTCATAGAGATGATGTTGAAAATGTTATTAAGCTAATTTATGAGTCACTACTGAAAATCGAGAACAACGAGACGTTCTCTTACTTTAATTAAAAAAACAATACCACACTAAATTCCGCTATTTCATCAAATGGTCGAATTTTTAAATCTCCCCAGAATGAAAATATTACTGCTCGAAGACGATTTTACTTTGTCTAAAGAAATCTCTGCCTTCTTTACCTCAAAGAAGTTCGAGTGTGTTCCATATTATGATGGCTCATTGTTGCTGAAAAAGTATTTTCCGTACGAATATGATTTGATTATTCTTGACATCAATGTTCCTGGATTAAACGGAATAGAGGTGTGCAAAGACATTCGTAAAATTGATATTAAAACGCCAATAATAATGTTGACCGCTTTTAGTGAAATTGAAGACAAATTATCTTCTTTTGATAATGGCGCAGACGATTATCTAGTAAAACCATTTCATTTTGAAGAATTATATGCTAGAGTACAATCTCTTTTAAGACGAAAGGAAGTTCCGCAACAGATAGAGAGCAAAATTGTGGTCAAAGATTTAGAAATTTACGAAGAAGACATGAAAGTTTTTAGATCTGGCGAAGAAATAAAACTTACTCCTAAAGAGTTTAAATTGATTTTAATTTTGGCTCATGCCAAAGGAAAAGTACTTTCTAAACAATTTATTGCAGAAAAACTTTGGGATTATCATATCGAAACTAATCAAAATACAATTGAAGTTTATATCAACTTTTTAAGAAAGAAAATCGACAAGGATCACGAAATAAAACTTATTCACACCAAAGTTGGTTACGGTTACTATCTAAGCGATCAAGAATGACATTAAAAAATAGAATATCACTTTTAGTCAGTTTACTGTTTACCATTCTTTTTGGACTGGCATCTACAGTGATATTCATTTTGTATTCTAATTATAGAAAAGAAGAGTTTAGAGATCGATTAGAAATTAAGGCTTTATCGAATATTAAATTATTGGTAAATGTCAAACAAGTCGACAATCAGCTTTTAAAAATAATAGACCAGAACTCTATTAATAAACTTTATGATGAGAAAACCTTAGTTTTTGATTCTAATTATAAACTTATTTATAGCAGTATCGATGATGCAAAAATCAATTGGTCTGTTGAAGATTTAAAATATTTAAAAAAGAATAAAACCTTTTTTAAACAGCAAGGAGATTACGAAGTTTATGGCGTTTTTTACGATACGAACGATAAAGATTTTTATGCTCTAATTTCTGCGACAGATGATTACGGAAAAAAGAAACTTCTTTTTTTAAGATACACATTAGTTGTTTCGTACATTTTCTTTACCACAATCTGCTGGCTATTAACTTCTTTTATGGTTAGAAAAGCAATGGATCCGCTTCTTGCTTTTCATCAGAAAATAAAAAACATAAACGAAAACAATCTCGATACCAGAATTGCATCTAATAGCACGAAGAACGAAGTTGATCTCCTTGCTGATGAGTTTAACTTTATGATGGATCGAATAGAAGTTTCCTATCAAAAACAAAAAGAATTTACTGCTCATGCCTCGCACGAATTAAGGACGCCTCTTTCTAGAATGACTTCGCAGATCGAAAATGCTATTGCCGATCCTGATATAAAACCAAAAAACAGTTCTTTTCTAAATAATATATTAGCCGATGTTAATCATTTAGGAGAGTTGATTAATTCTCTATTGATTCTTTCTAAAATTGATAATAGAAGAACAGAAAACAATGAAACTCAGCGTATAGATGAGATTTTATTCTCTTCGATAGAAAAAATCAACAAAACATTTCCAGATTTTGCTATTCTTTTTGAAATGGAAGAAAGTGATGATTTGGATACCGCTTTAGAAATAAAAGGAAATAAAAATCTTCTAGAAATTGCTTTAACCAACATTTTAAAGAATGCCTACATCTACTCCGATAACAAACAGGCAAAAGTAAAAATAAGCACTGATCATTATCATCTTATAATTTCAGTATCAAATACTGGAAACACTCTTAGCGAAGAAGAACAAAAAAGTCTTTTTGAACCTTTTATGCGTGGGCAAAATTCAAAAAGAACTTCTGGATTCGGTCTTGGTCTAAGAATTGTCCATCGCATTTTGACAGTTCATAAAGCCAACATAATCTACTCAACTCCAAATATTAACACGAATTTATTTCAATTATTTTTCGAATTATAAACTTTTTTAAGCTATTTTTAAGGTAGATTTTAAGCTCCCCTAAAGCCTGTTGATAGCATATTTGTATAATCCAAAAACAATACAATGAAAAAGTTATTCGCATTGCTGTTATTTGCAGTTCTAAATCAAGCTGCAATAGCCCAAAAAACAGCTACCTTAGAAGACTGTGAAAGCCAATTCTTAAAAAAGAATTTATTTCTCTTAGCGTCACAGTACAATATTGATGCTTCAAAAGCTCTAGCCATTCAAGCCCGAATTTGGGACAACCCAACCATCACTGCCGAACTTAATGCGTATAACCCTGAAAGAGACAAGTTTTTTGACATCGGGAAAGAAGGGCAAAAAGCATTTGGTATCGAACAGCTGATTTATCTTGGCGGTAAAAAACGTAACGAAGTTAAACTCGCACAAACTAATGCTCAATTGGCAGAATTATCATTTAATGATTTAATGCGCACCTTAAAACTACAACTTCGTAAAAGTTTTTATACTGTCTACTACAACAGTAAAAATCTTGAAAACACGGATAAACAATTGGCTCATATCGAAGATTTAATCAATTCTTATTCTGTTCAGGCTCAAAAAGGCAATATTCCTTTAAAAGATGTTGTTCGTTTGCAATCTTTATATCTTAATTTCAAAAATGAACGACTAGAAGTTGTAAATAACAATATAGAAGAGCAAGCAAATCTAAAGCTTTTAATGAATGAAACTGAAAATGTAATTCCAGTTGTAAGTAAAGATGATTCGAATAAATATTTAAAAATTATTCCTTTAGATATTAAAAGTTTCGAAGAACAAGCGATTGCAAATCGACCTGATTATTTAGCAAAACAAAAAGAAATAGAGGCTAATGAAATAAATGTAAAATGGCAGAAATCGCTTGCAATTCCAGATCTTACTTTAGGTGCAAATTACGATCAGCGAAGTGGAGCTTTTAATAAAGAATCTAATGTTAGCCTTGGTATTCCGCTACCGTTATGGAATAAAAACAAAGGAAACATTAAATATGCTCAAACTATTTTAGAACAATCTAAAGTTGAAAAACAAAATTTTGAACTACAGCTGCAAACTGAAATTACTTCAGCCTGGACAAAATGGGATGAATCAAGACAAAACTACAGTGTGATTAAACCAACTGTAAATTCAGATTTTGAAGCAGTTTACAACGGAATGCTAACTAATTTTCAAAAACGAAATGTAAGCCTTTTAGAATTTACCGACTTTATGGAAAGCTACAATCAGGCAATAATTCAGTTAAACGAATTAAAGAAAAAAGTAGTATTAGCAGGTGAAGAGTTAAATAGTACCATCAACAAAGATTTATTTTAAAACAGTAAAGAAATGAAACATACATTATTCATAGGAATCGCAGTTGCAACTCTATCTCTAACAGGCTGCAAAAAAGAAGTAGAGAATCCTGAAACAAATACATCTTTTGTTTTAAGTGATACTATGCTAAAAACTACTACAACAGCCGAAGCAACGACCCAACCATTAAAGAACGAACTTAGTTTTTATGGAAAAATTACGGCTGATAATAATAAAATGATTGACGTTTACCCGTTGGTCGGCGGAAATGTTATGAAAGTAAATGTTGAACTTGGTGATTATGTAAAAAAAGGACAAGTTCTGGCAACCATAAAAAGTACCGATGTAGCCGATTTTGAAAAACAATCTATAGATGCTAAAAGTGATTTGCTTGTTGCAAAAAACAATTTAAAAGTAGCGCAAGAATTATTTGACGGCAAATTAAATTCTGAAAGTGATGTTCTACAGGCAAAATCTGAAGTAAACAAAGCACAGTCACAATTAAGTAAAATTCAGGAAACTTATAAAATTTACAATATTAAAGCAGGTTCTATTTATGAAGTGACAGCTCCAATAAGTGGTTTCATTATTCAAAAAAGCATTAATCAAGATATGCTTTTGCGTAATGACCGTTCTGAGAACATATTTGATATTGCAGAAATCAGCGAAGTTTGGGCAATGGCTAATATTAATGAAATCGATATTAATAAAGTAAAATTAGGAACAGCTGCTGCTGTTACTACCCTTAGTTATCCAGATAAAACGTTTAACGGAAAAGTAGATAAAATCTACAACGTAATTGATTCAGAAACTAAAGCAATGCAGGCGAGAATCAAATTGAGCAATCCTGATTACATGTTAAAGCCTGATATGAATGCGAATATCAAATTATCTTTTAATGAAAACCAATCGATGATAGCCGTACCTAGTAAAGCTATTGTTTTTGACAAAAGCAAAAACTTTGTTGTCGTATTTAAAGACCGTAATAATATAGAAACTAGACAAGTAGAAGTTTATCGAGTTGTTGGTGATACAACTTATATTTCAAGTGGTTTAAAAGAAAATGAAAAGGTAATCACAAACAATCAGCTATTTATTTATGGTGCTTTAAATAATTAAGACATGAACAAATTCATAAAAAATATTATTGCTTTCTCTTTAAAAAATAAAGCATTTACCTTCTTTTGGGTCGGATTATTGGCTGTTGCTGGATTTATTTCATTCAAAAATATGCCTATTGATGCTTTTCCAGACGTTACCAATACGCAAATTATCATTATTACACAATGGAATGGAAAAAGTGCCGAAGAAGTAGAACGCTTCGTGACTTCTCCAATTGAGATTTCAATGAATTCTGTTCAAAAGAAAACAAGCGTTCGAAGTATTACAATGTTTGGATTATCGGTTATCAAAATTATTTTTGATGATGGTGTTGATGATACTTTTGCTCGCTTTCAAGTAAACAATTTATTGAAGAATGTTTCTCTTCCAGATGATGTAGAACCAGACGTACAACCGCCATACGGACCTACAGGAGAAATTTTCAGATATATTGTAAAAAGTAAAAGCAGAGACAGTAGGGAATTATTGACTTACCAAAATTGGGTAATTGATAAACAGCTTCGCTCTCTTCCAGGTGTTGCCGATTTAAATGTATTTGGAGGCCAAACTAAAACCTATGAAGTTGGAGTTGATCCAATTAAATTGGCTAAATATAATATTACTCCATTACAAGTTTATAATGCTGTAAATTCTGGAAACTTAAACGTTGGTGGTGATGTTATTGAGAAAAACGGACAAGCTTTTGTAGTTCGTGGTGTAGGTTTATTAAAATCTAAAGAAGACATTGGAAATATTATCGTTGACGATGCAGGAGGAAATCCTATTTTGGTAAAAAATCTAGCTGATGTTTACGAAAGTGCAATGCCAAGAGTTGGACAAACTGGTCTTGGAGATAACGACGACGAAGTTGAAGGAATTGTAGTAATGCGTAAAGGAGAAAATCCGCAGGAAACTTTGGCTTTAATCAAAGCAAAAATCAAAGATCTTAATGATAATGTTTTACCTAAAGACATTAAAATCGAAACTTTCTACGATCGTGATAATCTGATGAATTTCACGACCGAAACCGTAATGCATAACTTATTTGAAGGTATTATTCTGGTTACTGTTGTCGTATTTCTTTTTATGGCCGACTGGAGAACTACTTTTACAGTTTCCATTGTAATTCCGCTTTCACTTTTATTTGCATTTTTATGTTTGAAAATGATGGGAATGAGCGCTAACTTATTAAGTTTAGGTGCTGTCGATTTCGGAATTATCATTGATGGAGCCGTCGTAATGGTCGAAGGGCTATTTGTGGTTCTAGACCATCGAGCGCATCAATTGGGAATGGAAAAATTCAATAAAATTGCAAAAGGAAGCTTAATTAAGAGAACAGGAACAGAAATGGGTAAAGCTATTTTCTTTTCAAAACTAATCATTATTACAGCTTTACTGCCTATTTTCTCGTTTCAGAAAGTAGAAGGAAAAATGTTCTCCCCCCTAGCCTTTACATTAGGTTTTGCATTATTGGGAGCACTGATATTTACATTAACTTTAGTTCCAGTTCTATCGCATATTTTATTGAATAAAAATGTGAAAGAAAAACATAATCCGTTTGTTAATTTTTGGGATCGAATTGTTTCTAAAGGTTTTGCATGGACATTTAAACATAAAGTAAAAACTTTAATCGCTTCTATCGGAATACTAGTTGCTGTTTTCTTTTCTGCAGGTTTCTTAGGAACAGAATTTTTACCTCAATTAAATGAAGGCGCACTATGGGTTACTGCCGAGTTACCTATGAGTACTTCTCTTCCTGAAAGTGTTAAGACTGTCGCAATAATTAGAAAAGACTTAGAGAGTTTTCCTGAAGTAAAGAAAGTATTGTCTCAAACCGGACGAAGCAATGACGGAACCGATCCTAATGGTTTTGGATTTATTCAGTTACAAGTTGATTTAATTCCGCAAAAGCAATGGAAACGTAAAATTTCTATGGACGATCTGATTAATGAAATGGATGAGAAACTGAAAGTTCATCAAGGAATCACTTATAACTATTCTCAGCCGGTAATTGATAACGTAGCCGAATCGGTAGCTGGATTTAAAGCCTCAAATGCGGTTAAGATTTATGGTGATGATTTAAATAAATTAGATCAGTTGGCAAATGAAGTTTTGGCTCAGATTAAAAATATTCCAGGTATCAAAGATGCAGGTATTTTAAGAAATGTTGGCCAGCCAGAAATAAGCGTTATTTTAGATCGAGAAAAAATGGTCGCTTACGGCGTAACTTTAAGCGATGCTCAAGCTGTTTTAGAATTAGCTTTTGGAGGAAAAACAGCAACTGAAAAGTATGAAGACGAAAAGAAATTTGATGTTCGTGTTCGTTTTTCAAAAGAATACAGAAAAGATGAGAAAGATTTAGAGGAAATTAAAGTTCCAACTATTAGCGGAATAAAAATCCCTTTAAAAGAAATCTGCGATATTAAAACTATTACCGGTCCAGCATTTATTTACAGAGATAATACAAAACGTTTTATTGGAGTTAAATTCTCTGTTCGTGATAGAGATTTAGGAAGTACAATTGCAGAAGCACAATCTAAAGTAAATAAATTGAAACTTCCTGCAGGTTATACAACAGGTTGGACTGGAGAATTTGAGAACCAAGTTCGTGCCAGTGCACGTTTGGCACAAGTTGTCCCTATCAGTTTAATTGGAATTTTTGTTCTGTTATTTATTTTGTTCGGAAACTTTAAAGATTCTCTTCTTGTTTTAGCCAACGTACCGTTTGCAATTATTGGTGGAATCATTGCGCTTCATCTTACAGGAATGAATTTTGGAATTTCTGCTGGAGTTGGATTTATTGCGCTTCTAGGAATTTGTATACAAAATGGAGTAATCTTAATATCCGAATTCCATCATAATCTAAAAGCAAAATACTCGCTGGAGGAATCTATTTTTAGAGGAGTCAAAGCCAGAACAAGAGCAGTAGTGATGACAGCATTAATGGCTTCTATCGGTCTTATGCCTGCGGCAATTTCTACAGGAATTGGTTCAGAATCTCAAAAACCGCTTGCTATTGTAATTATTGGCGGATTAATGACAGCAACAGTCCTAACCTTGTTGGTATTCCCTATATTATTTTGGGTATTTAATAGAAAAAAAGATGTGCCACTTGAATAGGCAGAAAAATATTTAGTTTTAAATCAATTTGTTGGGATTTAAAAAGGAAGAAGCATCATTCTAGTAATGATGCTTTTTTTGTTTTAGAAATTTAATTTTAAAACAAAAAAAAGACCTTTTGCTCAGAAAGGTCTTTTTACTAACTCAAAACTTTTAAACTGTTATTTCAAATCTTTCAAAAGCGCAATTGATTCTGAAGCATTTGATAATTCTGCATATCTTAATGCAGTAAATCCACTTTCGTTTTTTGTACTTGGTTTTGCACCATTTGCCAATAAAACTTTAATGATTTCGTACTTGTTGTAACGTGCAGCAGTCATTAAAGGCGTAAGCTCTTCAGACATTAAATTTACATCTGCACCGTACTCAATAAATTTTTGCACAGCTACGATATCCCCTTTACTAATTGCAACATTTAAAGGGTTTGTCGCATATTCTACTAATTCAACTGGATTTTTAGCAGTTGAAACTTCATTTGAAGCCATAGCTACATTTCCAAATGTTACCAAGGCTAGTCCTAAATAAATAACTGATTTTTTCATAATGATTGATTGTTTATTAATTGATTGATGATGATTTTAATTCTGATGTAAAAGTAATTTATTTTATCGTATTATGCATTACAAAGTACCATGTTTTAACCAATTCTTAACACTTACTTAATAAAACGATAATTAAAGAACCCAAACGTTACCAAATTACAGGTTTTACTATAATAGACTACATAAAAACAAAAATGTTACAATAAATCTTATTTTTTTTGATCTTTTTAAAATTGGTATCATTTCAAAACTCACAATTATTTTTTTAAATTTACTATGAGATTAAAAATCAAAAACATACAAGTATAGTTGCAAAGCCCTATAACTTCTATTAAGAAGAAAAAAAACAATTCAAAAACTACTAACCTTAAAACAAAAACCATGATTTTTATTAAAAGATTACTAGTCATTCTAATTCTATTTATTTCAATTGTCTTAATTGCGGCTTATTTTATGCCAAAAGAATATTCGGTAAAAAGAGAAATTACAATTAACAAACCAGCTGATAGTATCTTCAAATATGTCAGATCATTAAAAAATCAAAATGAATTTAGCGTTTGGGCTAATATGGATCCAAAAATGAAAGTTCATTATAAAGGAGCTGATGGTGCTGTAGGTTCTATTTCTTCTTGGGAAAGCAATGTGAAAGAAGTTGGTGTTGGTGAAGAAGAGATTACAAAAATAACAGAAAACAGACGTCTCGAATTTGCGCTCCGTTTTAAGAAGCCTATGGAAGATAATGCTGTAGGATTTATGTCTACTGAACCTATTTCAGATAATCAAACAAAAGTCAGATGGGGAATTAGCGGTGTAATTCCATATCCAACAAACATTATGCTTCCAATGCTAAAAATGGACCAATTGATAGGAAATGATCTGCAAAAAGGTCTAGAAAATCTTAAAGATATAATGGAATAATTTTTCAGAGTTTTAAAAGAAAAAAGAGCAATTCAAATAAATGAATTGCTCTTTCTCATTTCATTTATGTTTTCTACTCTTTTCCATATTCGCTTTATTCAAAATAGCAATCGATTCTGCAGATTTTCCAAACTCAGCGAAATGCAAAGCGGTATAACCTCTTTCATTTTCAAGTGAAGGTTCTGCCCCATTTTCGAGTAAAATTTTAATAATCTCTACTTGATTAAATCGTGCGGCCACCATCAAGGGAGTCATGTTATTTACTATTTTATTGATATTGGCTCCATACTTTATAAATCTCTTAACCGTTTCGATATCGCCTTTACTAATTGCTAGATGAAATGGAGAGTTCGAATAAATTGAAAATTTAGCTTGATTTTCAATTTTCAGTTCACAATTTGATGCTTTTATTTCATTTGTAAAAATGAAAATTAGCCCTAAAATAATTACTGCTTTTTTCATAATGATTGTTTGTTAAATGATTGATGATGATGATGATTTTCTATTTAGACGACTAAAAAGAGCATTAGGTTGCAGGAATAAAGAGAAAAATAAAAAAACGCAATTTAGGCAGACCAAAAATTGCGTTTCTTTACTGATGCAAAAATAGATTATATCTTAAACTTCTTGCTGTATATATCCTTCAAATCCTTTTCAAATAATGTAAAAGGATCGTTATAAAATTTTATAAAATCGGTTTCGCTAATTTGTTCAGGAAAAGGCGCATAATAGTGAGTTGGACTTGTTGTGTCATTTCGCCAAACTAAAACGTAAGCCAATTGCAGATTTTCAGATTTTAAAGTTTTAAGTAAAACTTCTGTCCACCAATTTTCATTAGGAATTGATTCTAAACCAGTTTCTGTAAACGCGACTACTTTTTTCCTTTTTACAGCCAAATCAGAAAATATTTTTAATTTTTTCAAACCAGCTTCTAAATCATATTTTCCATCGCGTCCAAAATCGGCATAATCATCCATGCCCAAAATATCAACGAATTCATCGCCTGGATAACGCTCTAAATATTCTGATTCAGAATTAAATCGATTATCGGGAGAAAAAGCATAAATAAAATTGTGAACTCCTAAAGTATCTCTCAGATAAGAAATCGTAAACTGCCAAACGGCAATAAAATCTTCTCTAGAAGTATGTGATTTTCCCCACCAAAACCAATCGCCATCAAATTCATGAAAAGGCCTAAAAATCATTGGAGAAAGCTTTCCGTCCTTTGCTTTTACAGAATGGGCAAAATCGGCAATAGTTTTTAGAATTTCTTTATACTGTTCGTTATTAGAGCCACCAGGTTTAATTAAAGACATTGAAGCGGTTGAGATTCCGTCTTTCCAGTAAAATCCGCCATCAGACGCTGGATTATTAAAATGCCAAGAGACTGTTGTAATTCCGCCTCTTTCATAAGTATCGATTACATTTTTTCGCAAAACCTCTTTTGTTTTTTCAATCTGTTCTTTAGAACGACCCGAAAAATCGCTAAAATCTATACCAACAACAGCCGGATGCGACCCCGTAACCGACTTTACATCTGAACGATTAGGCTCATTACTCCAACCATGTCCATATTCAAGAGCATGCTGATGTCCAAAAAGAATATGATTTTTTGAAATGATTTTTAGATTTTGATATAAGTTTTTAGTTTCTTTTGTCGCATTTTTATCTATTTGCGCAAAAAGAAAATGCCCTACAGTAAGACAAACTAATAGGGCATTTTTTTTAGTAATAAGTTTCATGGCTTAAATAGTTAGTTTAAACCCAAAAGTATCACTTTGAAGAAAGGCAATCTGATACGTTTTATTCAATACGTTGACCAATATTATCAAAATAAAGATAATGCTTTTCTTTTCTTGCGTTAAAATTTTTTACTTCAGCCCTTTTAAAACAGCTTCAGCCTCTGTTGATTTTGAATATCTTGCATAATCTAATGCTCGTAATCCATGTTCGTTTTCTATGGAAGGTTTAGCTCCATTTGCTAGTAAGATTTTCACAATTTCTACATTATTAAATCGAGTCGCAAGCATTAAAGGCGTCATATTTCGCACAATTTTATTTACATCCGCACCATATTCAATACTTTTTTTACGGTTTCAACATCTCCATTACACACAGCTATGTGCAAAGGCGATGAGAAATAATCTGAAATTTCAATTTGATTTTTAACTGCCAGCTTATGATTGGAAGCTGCTGTAAAATTTACAAATATGGCAAGAGCCGTCCCTAGAATGATTACTGTCTTTTTCATGATTGATTACTTGTTTAATGATTAATGATTGTGATGATTACTTGTTAGACGCTCATTATGCATAAAACGTTGCATCAAAAATGAAAAAAAAGATAATTTTTCTTAAAAAAGACAAAGAACTGCAATCAGATAGGCTCAATTGCACTTTTCGCATAATTAAATTGGGATAATTTCAGATTAGATTTCATATCGAAAACCTATTTAAACGAAAAAAAGCCTCGCTGAATTTATCTCAGCAAGGCTTTTTATATATTTATTTTTTTAGCTTAAATCGAAATTATTATTTTGAAGAAAGGTAATCTAATACGTTTTTCTCAATACGTTGATCAATATTGTCGATGTCAGCTTTAACAAATTTCTCTCCTAAAATATTCTCATACAATTCGATATATCTTTCAGAAACTGACTCAATATATTCGTCGGTCATATTTGGAATCTGCTGTCCGTCTTTGCCTTGGAAACCATTTTCGATTAACCAACGACGAACAAACTCTTTAGATAATTGTTTTTGCTCCTCTCCTTTTTCTTGTCTTTCAGCATAACCGTCAGCGTAGAAATAACGAGAAGAATCTGGAGTATGTATTTCATCAATTAAAACAATTACACCGTCTTTTGTTTTTCCGAACTCGTATTTGGTATCCACTAAAATCAATCCACGTTTTGCGGCGATTTCAGTTCCTCTTTGAAATAAAGCGCGAGTATATTTTTCTAAAACTAAATAATCTTCTTCAGAAACAATTCCTTTTGCTAAAATGTCTTCACGAGAAATATCTTCGTCGTGAGAACCATTATCAGCTTTTGTAGTTGGCGTAATAATAGGTTCTGGAAATTTATCGTTTTCCTTTAAACCTTCTGCCATTGTAACGCCACAAATTTGTTTTCTACCAGCAGCATATTCGCGAGCAGCGTGACCAGACAAATAACCACGAATTACCATTTCTACTTTAAAAGGATCACATAAATGTCCAACAGCAACGTTTGGATCTGGAGTTGCAATCAGCCAGTTTGGAACGATATCTTGCGTCAATTCCATAAATTTTGTTGCAATCTGATTCAGGATTTGTCCTTTGTACGGAATTCCTTTTGGCAAAACTACATCAAAAGCCGAAAGTCTATCTGTTGCCACCATTACTAAAAGTTCATCATTAATATTATAAACTTCTCTAACTTTTCCGCGGTAAACTGATTTCTGATTCGGGAAATTAAAATCTGTAGTTGTGATTGTATTACTCATTATCCTTTTAGTTGTGTTGTTTTTAATGAATGCAAATTTAAAACTATTTGACAGAGCAAACAAAGAAAATATCAGTTCAATTTTTGCAAATTATTTAAAGTTCAAAATTCCTTTGCCAAAAGATTTTATTGACTCGTCTAAACTTGAAAGTGTTGTGTCTGTCAATTTTTTAAAATCGGTTGATTTGACAATTAGAATCTGTCCTTGATCTTTAGCTGGCGCATTTGGAACAAAAATGACTGCTGAACCATTTTTATCTTCTTCAATTAAATGGGCCGGTTGCCAAAAATCTCCATTTTTAAACAAAATAGGTAAATCTGTTATGGGTTTAGGTTCTTTATTTCTTTTTAGTAATTTTTCTTCTGCTTCTTTTTTATTCTTTTCATAACCTGGCAAAAAGATCATTAATTTCTCGTCTACCCACTTTGTAAATCTTTTTAAAAGAGATAATCGCATTAGAAAACCGCTAAAATAAATTAGAGCTAACAAAATAATTCCGCCTGCGATATCAGTTGCATATTTTCCTAATACAAGATCTAGACGAAGAAAATGTGCAAATTTTTCGCCATAATTCTGAAAGAACTTCCAAACTTTTTCTAACAAAATAAAAAAAACTAAAAGCGGTAATAAAACCAATGCTCCCGAAATACAATTTCGTTCAACTTGAAGTAAAAATCTTTTCATTGCTAAAACAAATTTAAGGTTAAAAAAATAAGAGCTAACTCTCTGCGAATTAGCTCTTATAAAAATAACCATTATTTAGCATTCAGCAACAAAACTGAATATAAAACATTCTAAATTAAGTTGTTGCAAACTCTTTATCTAAAATTTTAGATGCAATATATTTTGCAACACCGTCTTCTGCATTTGTTTTAATTACTTCCAAATCAGGTAAAGCATCTTTTAAAATTGAAGGCGCATTTCCCATAATCAAACCTTTTCCGGTTGCAGACAACATTTGCAAATCATTAAAACCATCTCCAAACGAAATTGCCTCATCCAAAGTGAAACCTTCTTTTTCTAATACTTTTTCAATTGCAACTGCCTTGTCTACAGACTTATCCATAAACTCTAAACAAGTTGGCAAGCTAAAAGCATGATGCAAATGTTCTGAAGAATTAGCTAAAACAGCATCTCTTACTTTTACCAATTTCTCGTGATTATCGCAAGAAAAGAAAATTTTGATTGCTTTAAAATCTTCAATTGTTTTATAATCTACCAATTCTGGACGGTATTTTAATTCGGCTTGAAAAGAGTTCAATCTTTCATTCCATTTATTAGTCTGCCATACATTTTCTTTGAATAACACAACTGTAACATCTGGGTCAATTTCTATATTCAAAGCCGCTTTAACCACATCGCTGTCTAAATTAAAAGCAAAAAGTTCTTCTCTATTTGGCGAATGGATTCTTCCACCGTTAGAACTTACAAGATAAACTGGCACTTCAAGTGTGTCTATAATTGCCATTGCATCAAGATGATGACGTCCTGTAGCTACAATAATTAAGTAACCTTGATTATGAAGTTCTTGAAAAATTGATTTAGTATAATCTGAAATTCTGTGTTGTGGGTTGAGTAAAGTTCCATCAAGGTCGCTTACTACAACTTTTATATTTTTAAGTTTTGTCATATTAATATTCTAATATTTAGAATTGCAAATTTACGGCTTTAAGCTCGGTTAGACAAAGATTACAGGCTTTGAAAGCCAAAATTGAGGTAAGTTTATTATTTATTTAACTATTCCGTTAAATATTGCTGTTTAAACATTTTAAATCTTAACAATTCCAGTTTTGTATAAATTTATCGCTTTTTGGATTATAGCTTCTATTTGTTCCAAAGGCAAATCTTCATTATTATCAAACATCATAATCTTCATTCGTGAGCGATTTTCCTGAATCAGAAAATCTTCATCAAAATATTTTCCTTCTACAATTCCAATATAAGGCCTTTTGAGTTTTTTATGAATCCATAAATAACAGAACATTTTTCCTTTATAAGAAAAAAAGGGCATTCCGTATTTTAAAGTATTTGTAATGTCTTGGTCTTGCTTTAGAATGATTTCTTTTAATGCTAGAAATAATCCTTTTATGGGGTCTTCTTGATTTAAATAGAAATCATCAATAGTTTTCATTTTTTCTAAATTAAATTCAATATTCTAAGCCGTCTTTCCAATCAACAATTTCTTTTGGATGATTATAATCATTTGGATAATTATATTTTACAAATTCAAACTGTTTTTTAGTTAATAACACAATTCTTCCATCATTACCACAACTAATTGGATAAAATTGCTCATTACTTTCTTGTATTACAAGCTGATCATTTAACATTTCTATAAAATTCAAATACGCTATTGTCCAATCATAATTTCCAAAATTGTTATCAAAAGCGATATATTCTTTTCCGTTTAATTTTATCTTATGAAGTAAATGTTTATCAGTTTGAGATTCAAACTCTTCAGAGATTACAAGTTTTAGATTTAACTTATCAAATAAAACTTTAAAGGTTTCTAAATATTGAATTAATCCTTCTCCTTCAAACAATGTTTCAGAATCAATAAAATAAAATCTATTATCTGTAAAACTTAAATCTTCTCTCATTTGACCTTCAAAGAAATTCAATTGATTATAAGATTTTTCAAATTCATCTCTTGTAATTTTCAAATCATTTTTATCTGTTAAATTGAAAAAATTCAATCTGTTTAATTCTTGAACAATTTCCTTTCCCGTTAATTTATTTATTTTTCTTTCTATTTTATTTTCTTCTCTTTTTTGAGCATAAAACTTAACCGCAAAAAAAAGAAAACCAACAATCAAAATAATTTTACTTTCCATTCTTTTTTAATCGAATAATTCGTTTTCAATGATAATAAAAAAATATTCGTTTTGCACTTTTCAAAAGAAAACATACAAAACGAATATTAATAAATGTTAAAACACAATTCACGATTTACATTTAACATTCCACTAAAATTTATAATTAATCGTGATTCTCGATTTGTTTGTAAGCATCGATTACCTTTTTAACCAATCTGTGACGTACGATATCTTTATCATCCAAATAAATAATTCCGATACCTTCAATGTCTTTCAGAACTAGAATTGCTTCTTTAAGACCAGAAATTGTTCTTCTTGGTAAATCGACCTGTCCAGGATCACCCGTAATCATAAATTTTGCGTTTTTTCCCATACGGGTCAAAAACATTTTCATTTGTGAGTGTGTGGTGTTCTGTGCTTCATCTAGGATTACGAAAGCATTATCAAGCGTACGTCCACGCATAAAAGCAAGTGGCGCAATCTGAATAATTCCTTTCAAAATATAATCCTCTAATTTTTCGTTTGGAAGCATATCACGCAACGCATCGTAGAGCGGTTGCATATAAGGATCCAGTTTTTCTTTCATATCACCCGGAAGAAAACCAAGATTTTCACCGGCTTCTACCGCAGGACGCGTCAGAATGATCCTTTTTACTTCTTTATCTTTTAGCATTTTAACCGCCATAGCGACACCGGTATACGTTTTTCCGGTTCCAGCAGGACCAATAGCAAAGACCATATCGTTTTTCTTAATAGTATCAACCAGCAATTGCTGATTTGGTGTCATTGCTTTGATAATCTTACCGCCAACACCATGAACTAAGATTTTGTCATGATCGTAAGCTCTTTTTTCTTCTTGACCATCACTCATTATGACACGCTCAATTACATTATCATCAATATTATTGTAACGTGTAAAATGAAGCATTAATCTTTGAAATCTTTTTCGAATTCGTCTAAAACTTCTTTTTCGCCAAATGCTTTTAAAGTTGTCCCTCGCGCTACGATTTTAAGCTTTGGGTAATACTTTTTAATGATTTCTAAATGGCTGTCCTGCGCGCCCCAAAATTCTTTTGGTGCAATATCTACTAGCTCGATTATTCTTTCGTTCAAATGAAGTAGTTTTAAATTAAATAATTCCTTTTATTATTTAGGGGTTGTCGGGTCTATTTTAGTTTCAGTTTTCGATCGCAGTTTTCAGTTTTTTTCTAAATCAAACTTAATCTTCTGGATATAAATACTGTAACTTGCAAAAACTTTAAAAAATACAAATTGTCTTTTCTTTCTTTCAATTTGTGTTTACTATTACTAGCTTTGCATTTCTCAAATTTAATGAAATTTAGATTTAAATACTATCAATAGTTATAAACAAAATTATGTCAATAATTACCCTTACTACAGACTACGGCTTGAAAGATCACTTTGTGGGGTCGCTGAAGGGTAAAATACTTTCTGAAAATCCAGAGGTTCAAATCATTGACATTTCTCATGACATTGATCCCTTTAATACTGCAGAGGCGAGTTACATTATCGGAGCGACTTATATGAGCTTTCCAAAAGGAACCGTTCATCTTATTGGTGTCGATATTGAGCGCAATAAAGAAAACCAGCATATCGCTATGCAATGGAACGATCACTTCTTTATTTGTGCTGATAATGGTATTTTAAGTATGCTTACGCAGAAAATCGTTCCGCAGAAAATTGTGGCAATTAATATTCACGATCGTTTCCCGATTGAAGCAACAGATTTGGACATCTTTATTCAAGTCGCTTCTCATTTATCTAAAGGAGGTCTACTGAATGTAATTGGAAAAGAAATTCCTGCCATTAAAGAAGCTACCGAATTGCAAGCTCTTGTAGCAGATGATGGAAATTCTATAAAAGGAAACATTATTTACATTGACCATTTTGGAAACGTGGTTACAAATATCTCTAAAAAAGCAATTCTTAGAAATTTCGCGCGGACGTCCGTATGAAATTGTGATGAAACCAAAAAACATCAAAACGATTCTGCCAAATTACTCTGCGATTGCTACTTCAGATAAATATCCGATAAAAACGTATGAAGGAGAAAAACTGGCCATTTTTAATGAAGCTGGTTTTCTAGAAATTGCTATTTTCAGAAGCAATCCTTCTAAAGTGGGTTCTGCAAATAGTTTGTTAGGATTGAATTATCGTGATGTGATTACTATTAAATTCTCCTAAATTAATTTTAGATTTTTAGAATTCAGATTTTAGATTAATTCTCTCGCAGATTTTGCTAATTGAGCAGATTCATATTTATTATTTGTTTGCATTAGTAAAGAAGATTTACTCACACAACATAAACATAGCCCGTAGTTTCAACAGGAAACGGATTGTGATACGCATTTTATATACATCCTAATACATAGTGTGCGTGATATGCATTATGCTCCCGCGGTTGAAACCGCGGGCTATATTTGAAATATTATTACTTATTGGAACTCTAAAAAATATCGTTTTATAATATTTGAATTTTTATTTAAAACAACAATCAAATTTGGTATTTTTGCGCACCTGTAAGACTTTGGACAATTCAAAAAATCTAAAATCAACAGTCTAAAATCTTAAATTACAAACATGTTTGTTCGAATAGTAAAAATGAGTTTTCACGAAGAAAAAATCCCTGATTTTCTGGAGAATTTTGAATCAGTGAAAGAGAAAATACGAAATGCCGAAGGAAATCGTTTTTTAGAATTGTATCAGGACAAAAATGATAAAGGTGTCTTTTTTACCTACAGTTATTGGGAAACCGAAGAAGATTTGGAAAATTATAGAAATTCTGAACTCTTTAATAGCGTTTGGGATTTTACAAAAAAACTATTCAATGCAAAACCAGAAGCTTGGAGCTTGGATAAATTGGTAAGCTTAAATTAGTTCAGGTTTCAAGGTTTCACGTTACACGTGCGACTTGAAATATGAAATAAAAATTAAATTATGAAATATTTTTTCTTATCACTTTTACTAATTACACTTAGCAGTTGTGCACAAAACAAGCGTTTAGTTTTAGGGGTTGAAAATGCAAACGAAGAATTAAAAATTGCTTTGTCTAAAAAGTCACAGCATAATGTTATCGATAATAACAAGTTAGTTATAAAAGATAGTGCTACTGTAATTAAAATCGTAGAACCTATTTTATTTGATATTTACGGAAAAGAAAAGATAGAAAAACAAAGACCATATGAAATTTACCTCTTAGAAAATTACTGGGTTATTTCTGGAACATTGCCTGAAAATTATGTTGGAGGAACATTTTTAATAATTATTGATGCTAGAAATTCGAAGATTATAAAAATTACACACGGAAAATAATTTATAAGTCGTTTCAAGGGCATGAAACTTGAAACAATACAAAAACAAAAACAAACAAATGAAATCAATCATTTTAAGAGAAATAAAATCCTTTTTTGGTTCTCCTATTGGCTACTTGGTCATTGCAATTTTCTTAATTAGCAACGGACTATTTTTATGGGTCTTTGAAGGAGACTACAATATCCTAAAAACAGGTTATGCCGACTTAACTCCATTTTTCACATTGGCTCCTTGGATTTTAATTTTCTTAATTCCAGCAGTAACCATGAGAAGTTTTTCAGACGAAAAAAAACAAGGAACTTTAGAGTTATTATTGACTAAACCTTTATCTATTTGGGAAATCGTAAATGGTAAATTCTTCGGTTCTTTTTTGCTGATCATTTTGGCAATCATTCCAACTTTAATTTATGTGAAAGTCATTTCAGATTTAGGCTCACCAGAAGGCAATATCGATATGGGAAGCACTATTGGTTCTTATTTCGGACTATTGTTTTTAATTGCTTCTTATTCAGCAATCGGAATCTTTACTTCTACCCTTTCAGAAAATCAGATTGTGGCTTTTATTATTGCTGTTTTCCTGTGCTTTTTCTTCTATTTTGGTTTTGAAGGATTGAGCTCATTAATTCCAGGATCAAATAGTTTTGTTTCAGCTTTAGGAATGCAAAATCACTTTAAAAGTATGAGTCGAGGTGTAATTGATACTCGCGATATTATTTATTTTTTAAGCATTGCAACCGCTTTTTTGTCTTTTACTGTTTATCAATTAAAATCTTATAAAGCTTAATGAAACCATCTACAAAACATAATTTAAAGACATTAAGCATCACTATTTTTATTTTAGTTGTTTTAAATGTACTTGGAACGATCTTTTTTCATCGTTTTGATTTAACAAAAGACAAGCGTTATACTTTATCTCCAACTTCATTAGGAATTCTAAAACAAGTAAAGAATCCTCTTTCTATTAAGATTTATATGGAAGGAGATCTTCCTGCAGATTTTAGACGTTTGCAACAGGAAACCAAACAATTGTTAGAAGAATTTCAGGCCTATAACAGCAATATTGTTTTTGAATTTGTTGATCCTTTAGAAAATGCAGATGAAAGCGACGAATTGACAAAGTCACTTTTCCAAAAAGGATTAACGCCAATAAACATTACAGTTGACGATAAAGGAAAACAATCTCAAGCAATGGTTTTTCCTTGGGCTGTTGCCGTTTACAATAATAAAGAAGTTAATATTCCTTTATTAAAAAATATCATGGGATCTTCGACTACGCAAAAAGTTATCGGATCTATCCAGCATTTAGAATATTCTATTGCAGATGCAATCCATAAAGTCACAAAAGACAAACAGAAAAAGGTTGCAATTATTAAAGGAAATGGCGAATTGAGAGAAAGGCATATTGCTAATATGTTGAAACAGATTCACGAAAGTTATCTTATAGGTCCATTTACATTAGATTCAGTTTCAAAAAATCCGAGTGGAACTTTAAGCGAACTTAAAAAATACGATTTAGCAATTATTGCAAAACCAACAGAAAAATTCTCTGACGAAGAAAAAGAAGTTCTTGATCAATTTATTATGAATGGCGGAAAAACGCTTTGGCTAATTGATCAGACGGCTGCAGACATGGACAGTTTGTACAATGACATGGGTGCGACTTTGGCTTATCCTAGAGATTTAAACCTGAACGATATGTTCTTCAAATACGGGTTCAGAATTAATCCTGATTTGATTAAAGACGAACAAGGAAGTCCAATAAAACTGGCTACTGGCGAACAAGGAAGTGCAACGCAATATCAAGATTTTATCTGGAAATTTGCTCCTCAAGTTTATCCAACAAGCCAGCATCCAATCGTTAAAAATCTAGGCGGAATTAAATTCGATTTCGCAAATCCGATTGACACTTTGAAAAACGGAATTAAGAAAACAGTATTACTGCAATCTTCCCAATATTCTAAAACAATTGGAACGCCAACAGAAGTTAACCTAAACATGGTTACAGAAAAAACAACTCCGCAAGATTATTTGAATAAAGGAAACAAACCGCTTGCTGTTTTATTGGAAGGTTCTTTCCATTCGGCTTTTGAGAATAGAGTTTTGCCTTTCAAAGACAATTCTTTCACAGCACAAGGAAAACCAAACAAAATGATTGTTGTTGCTGACGGAGATATTGCAAGAAACCAGCTAGATAAAAATATGATGCCCGTTGAATTAGGTTACGACCAGAGAACTGGCCAATTGTACGATAATAAAGACTTTATCATGAATTGTATCAATTACCTTCTTGATGATACTGGACTTATTAACATTAGAAGTAAAGATGTCGAATTGCCTTTGTTGGACAAAGAAAAAGTTTACGAAAGTTATACTTTGACCCAATTCATAACTATCGGAGTTCCAATTCTAATTTTATTGATCTTTGGACTAGTATTTACTTTTATCAGAAAGAAAAAGTACAGCAAATAGATGTTAATAAAAAAATGTAATACTTTGGATAGTTTAAGATATATTTGTAATCCGTATATTTAGACCTTAATTTATTCAAAGGCGCATCAAAAAATAAAACAAAACAGATGAAATTTATAGTATCGAGTTCATACTTATTAAAGCAATTACAAGTTTTAGGTAGTGTAATCAATAGCAATAATACGTTGCCTATTTTAGACAACTTTTTATTTGAACTAAACAACAATGAGTTGACCGTTTCGGCTTCAGATCTTGAAACGACTATGTCGGCTACATTATCGATCGATTCTACAAGTAAAGGAAGCGTAGCAGTTCCTGCTAAACTTTTGCTTGAAATTTTAAAAACTTTCCCAGAGCAGCCATTAACTTTTACTGTTGAAGACAATAACACAGTAGAAATTAGCTCTAACTCTGGTAAATATGCATTGGCTTATGCTGCAGGAGAAGAATTTCCTAAAGCGGTAAGTTTAGAAGATCCATCTGTAACGCTTGTTCCTGCAGAAGTTTTGGCAACTGCGGTAAGCAAAACTATTTTCGCTGCTGGAAACGACGACTTACGTCCAGTAATGTCTGGAGTATTCTTCCAGTTTTCGCCAGAAGGATTAATTTTTGTTGCTACAGATGCTCACAAATTGGTAAAATATTCTCGTACAGATGTAAAAGCTTCTCAAGTAGCAGATTTCATCATGCCTAAAAAACCTTTAAACATTTTAAAAAGTATTTTAGGAACTTCTGACGCTGAAGTAAAAATTGAATACAACGATTCAAATGCGACTTTCTCATTTGATAATTATATTTTAATGTGTCGTTTAATTGACGGAAAATATCCTAATTACGAAGCGGTAATTCCAAAAGAAAATCCAAACAAATTAATGATCGATCGTTCTTTATTCTTAAGCTCTGTTCGTCGTGTTGCGATTTTCTCTAACAAAACTACACACCAAATTCGTTTGAAAATTGCTGGAGCTGAATTAAACGTTTCTGCAGAAGATATCGATTACTCAAATAAAGCAGAAGAAAGATTGACTTGTGATTATCAAGGTGATGATTTGCAAATTGGTTTCAACTCTCGTTTCTTGACAGAGATGCTTACAAACCTTCAGTCAGACATGATTATGCTTGAAATGTCTTTACCTAACAGAGCTGGAATTTTAACTCCAGTTGATGGTTTAGAAGAGGGAGAAACTGTTACTATGTTGGTAATGCCTGTAATGTTAAATAGTTAACATTAAAGTTTCTTTCTGTTACAGGGATATTTTTTAGTTTTAAATAAAAGATTTATCATTGTAAAAAAAAGATATCGCTATTAACCAACCATTTTTTATACCTAGAAACCGCAATTCCTCATAAAGAGTTGCGGTTTTTTATTTAGGTTTATTTTGAGTTTAAGGTTTCAAGTTGATATACTATGCGTATAATTTTTACCGCAAAGTTTCCAAAGGTTTTACGCAAAGTTCGCTAAGATTCTTGCTTAGGATTGTTTTAGAATGCTAAGAACGTAAAGCTTTGTGTACTTATACTCTTTACAAAGACTTTAGTAAAAAAGAAAACTTTGTGACCTTTGCGTAACCTTTGCGCACTTTGCGGTTAGAAAAACAAAGCATATCAACTTGAAATCTGAAACTTAAAACTTAAAAAAACATTTTTCCTTATCTTTGTAAAATGAAAATAGAAATTTGGTCGGACATCATGTGTCCGTTTTGTTATATCGGAAAAAGACAATTGGAAACTGCACTTGCGGTATTTCCAAATGATGAATTTGAAATTGAATGGAAAAGCTTTCAGCTTGATCCAACCATAACTGCAGAACCAGACATGGACGTTTACACGTTCTTAGCAGAAAGAAAAGGCATGTCAATTGAACAATCTAAAGAAATGCACAAAGGTGTCGCAGAACGTGCTAAAAGTGTTGGTTTAGATTATAATTTTGATAAAGCTGTTATCTCAAATTCTTTAAACGCGCATCGAATCATTCAATTAGCTAAAACAAAAAATATTGGCGATCGAATGGAAGAGATTTTCTTTAAAGCCTATTTTACCGACGGAGAAGATTTAAACAATGGTCAAACTTTGATTAAATTGGGAATTCAGGCTGGTTTAGAAGAAAATGAAATTAGAGAAGTTCTGGAAAGCGAAGATTTATTTATTAAAGAAGTTCAAGCAGATATCAAAGAAGCTGCCGAAATTGGCGTTCAAGGAGTTCCATTCTTTGTATTTGATCGTAAATATGCAGTTTCTGGCGCTCAACCAATTGAAACTTTTGTAAAAACAATTCAAGAAGTTTTAAAGTAAAACTTTAATCTTATAAAAACGTAAAAGCGTGCTGTCTACATTTAAACAGCACGCTTTTATTATTTAGTCCTTAAATAAACTAAAAAAAATTAATGTCCGGCTCTACCTTTAGAATCATTAGATTTTGTTGTAGTGCTTTTTGCTCTAGAACCAGCTGTTGATTTTTGAGTTTTTCCAGAATCTTTCATTCCAGATTTCGAATCTTTTCTTGAAGTTTCCATAATGTTATAATTTTTTAAATTATTAGTTATACAAAGTTGCAAAATAGCTAAGTGCTTATTTTACAGAATTATACTTGAGTTTTACAAAATGAGAATTATGCTAAAACGCCTCAATAAACAAATCATGTAAGATTAAATGTAAATCCTATAATTTTTTTAAGCGTCTAATTTTCAAATTTGTATATATCAAAAATTTAGAGAACTTACTAATTTAAAACAGCAGCCATGAGAAAAGATGCAAACAGCCGACAAACTGCAAACTTAAATGATTTTAAATGCAGTAAACCCGATCATATTGATACCGCACATGAAAATGAAGCAATGGATCATGAATTTACTTCGGGAGAAAATGAAGATAATAATTATAGAAATCAGTTTACTGACTATTCTGATTGTTACGAAATTATAGAAAGCGGACTAAATTTAGCTGAAAACAATACTCCTTTTTCAACTTACGACACCACCAATCCTTATGACAGTTATAATTTAGATAATGAAGATGACAAATACAGCTGTCCGCCATATAGTAATTTTGAATACTAAAAAAAAAACGGAATAGCTGATCATCAAAGAATGAACAAGAATAATTATCTAATTGCCAAATTTTCTAATTATCCAATTAAAAAATGAATGCACCATTATTACAATTTAACGATAAAGGAATATACTGCCAGCAAGCCGATGTTTATCTCGATCCGTGGCGGCCAGTGAAAAATGCGATAATTACACATGGACATTCAGATCATGCGCGTTGGGGGCATGAAAACTATATTACACATTATTCAAATATTCCGATTATAAAATATCGTCTAGGAGAAATAAATGTTTCTGGCAAAGACTGGAATGAAACTTTTATTATAAACGGCGTGAAATTTTCTTTTCATCCTGCTGGCCATATTATTGGTTCAGCACAAATTAGAGTTGAATACAAAGGTGAAATTTGGGTTTTTACTGGCGATTATAAAACAGAAGACGATGGAATCTCAGTTCCTTATGAAGTTGTAAAATGCCATTCGTTTATAACAGAATGCACTTTCGGACTTCCAGCTTTTAAATGGGAACCACAAACAAATGTCATGACTGATATCAATAATTGGTGGGCAGAAAACCGTGCAGAAGGAAAAACTTCTATTCTATTTGGCTATTCTTTAGGAAAAGCACAACGATTATTAAAAAATCTTGATACCAGCATTGGGCAAATTTACACACATGGCGCAATCGAAAACATGACTAATATTGTTCGTCCGCAAATTGATTTGCCGCAAACTACTAGAATTACTTTAGAAACTAAAAAAGAAGATTTATTAGGCAATATTGTCATTGCACCACCAAGCGCTCACGGAAGTACCTGGATTAGAAAAATGACTCCTTTTGTAACGGGAACAGCAAGTGGTTGGATGGCTTTTCGCGGTGCAAGACGCAGACGAGCTGTAGACCGAGGTTTTGTTTTAAGCGATCATTGTGATTGGACAGGTTTACTAGAAAGCATAAAAGCAACAGGTGCAGAAAAAGTAATCTGCACTCATGGCTATTCAGATATTTTTTCAAGATATCTAAGAGAATTAGGTTACGATGCCAGAACAGCCAACACGCAATATGAAGGAGAAACGAACGACGCAAATAATGATGAATTGTAAATTATTAATTTCAAACTCAAAATTCATAATCAAATGAAAAACTTTGCCGAGCTTATAAAAACCTTAGACAGTTCTAATAAAACATCGGTAAAAGTTGATGCGCTGACAAACTATTTCTTAAAAGCAAGCGATGAAGATAAAGTCTGGACCATTGCCATACTTTCGCATCGTCGTCCTCCCCGACCAGTTAATACCACTTTATTGCGCTTATGGGCAAACGAATTGGCTAATATACCGCTTTGGTTGTTTGAAGAAAGTTATCATATTGTAGGTGATTTGGCCGAAACCATTGCGCTTGTTATTCCGACTACAAAAGAGCATACAGACAAAAGTCTGACTGAATTTCTACAGGAAATAATCGCTTTAAAAAAGAAAACTGATTTAGAGAAAAAAGAATATTTACAGACCAATTGGTTGAATCTAAATTATTACGAACGTTTTGTTTTTACTAAATTAATTACCGGAAGTTTTAGGATTGGTTTGAGTCAGAAGTTGATGACGCGAGCGCTTTCTAAAGCTGAAAATATAGATGAAGATACATTGGCGTACAAATTAATGGGCGATTGGAATCCGAATACGATTACATTTCAAGAATTGATTTTAGATGAAAAAAGCAGTGATTATTTATCAAAACCTTATCCGTTTTATTTGGCTTATCCGATTGAAGGCGAATTGGAAAGTTTAGGAAATCCCGAAGATTGGAGTGCAGAACATAAATGGGACGGAATTCGTTCTCAAACGATTATTCGTGAAAACGAAATCTACGTCTGGAGCCGTGGCGAAGAATTAGTAACCGATAAATATCCAGAATTTAATTCTTTTATTGGACTAATCCCTAATGGAACTGTAATTGACGGAGAGATTCTTCCTTTCATAAACAATCAAATCGGAACTTTTAATGATCTACAAACTCGAATTGGCCGTAAAAATGTATCTGCTTCTATTTTAAAAAATACGCCTGTCATCATTAAAGCTTACGATTTATTGGAATGGCAGGGAAATGATATTCGGAATCTTCCTTACGAAAAACGCCGTACTTTATTCGAAGAAATGTTTACCAGTTTAATAGGAAAAGAAATTCCACTACAGCTTTCAGAACGAATTAATTTTTCTACTTGGGAAGAAATTACAAATGAAAGATTAAAATCTCGCGAAATGAAAAGCGAAGGTTTAATGCTAAAACGAAAAGATTCTCCTTATCTCGTTGGAAGAAAAAAAGGAGATTGGTGGAAATGGAAAATTGAGCCTTTAACCATAGATGCCGTCCTCACCTACGCTATGCGCGGTCACGGAAGACGATCAAATCTATTTACCGATTATACTTTTGCTCTTTGGCAAGAAAATGAAAGCAACGAACGAGAACTCGTCACTTTCGCGAAAGCGTATTCTGGTTTAACCGATGCAGAATTCAGGATGGTCGATGATTTTATTAAAAAGAATACTTTAGAGCGATTTGGTCCAGTTAGAAGTGTTACGCCTAAATTGGTTTTTGAAATTGGGTTTGAAGGAATTGCACTTTCTAAAAGACATAAAAGTGGCGTTGCAACACGTTTCCCGCGCATTTTAAGATGGCGACACGATAAAAAAATTGAAGAAGCCAATTCGATAGAAGATTTAAAAAATATGATTTTATAAATGAACAGAGAGCAGTTATTTACAATCGCTAACAATTGGTTTGAAAGTCAGGGATGGAAACCTTTTCCGTTTCAAACTCAGACATGGACTGCTTTTCTTCAAGGCAAAAATGGCTTATTGAACGCGCCAACTGGAAGCGGAAAAACCTATGCGCTCTGGCTTCCGATTATTTTAAATTACATTAAAGAAAATCCGAATTATAAAACTAAACACCATCCAGGTTTAAAAGCGATTTGGATCACACCGCTTCGTTCTTTATCTATAGAAATCAAACAAGCAAGCAGAACGAGTTTTAAACGATCTAGACGTTCCTATGACGGTCGGTATTCGTTCTGGAGATACTTCTTCGGCAGAAAGAGCCAAGCAAAAAGGCAAAATGCCCGATTTATTGATTACAACTCCAGAAAGCTTACAATTGCTTTTGGCAACAAAAGGTTATGCCAATACATTTAAAAACTGCAGTTCTATTGTCATTGATGAATGGCATGAATTACTAGGAACCAAACGTGGCGTTCAGATAGAATTGGCATTATCCCGATTAAAAACGATTACCAAAAAATTACGTATCTGGGGAATTTCAGCTACAATTGGCAATCTTCAGCAAGCGCAAGAAGTTTTACTCGGAGTTGACTCTGAAGCTTTTAACAATTCTATTTTAATCAAAGCCGTAATTCATAAGAAAATAAAAGTCGTTTCTATCATTCCAGAGAAAATGGATACGTATCCGTGGCGCGGACACATGGGGTTACATTTGATTGATGAAGCGACTAAAATTATCAAAGCCAGTAAAACTACTTTAATTTTTACGAATGTTCGCTCAGCATGCGAAATCTGGTATCAAAGATTATTAGAAAAATATCCTGAATTTGCTGGAGAAATGGCAATGCATCACGGAAGTATCGACAGAGAAACGAGAATTTGGGTAGAAAATGCAATTCGGAATGAAGAATTAAAAGTAGTAGTCTGCACTTCGAGTTTAGATTTGGGAGTTGACTTTGCTCCAGTCGAATCGATTATTCAGGTTGGTGGACCAAAAGGTGTCGCCCGTTTTATGCAACGCGCCGGGCGAAGCGGTCATCAACCTGGAAAAGAAAGTGTTATTTATTTTCTAGCCACTCACGCTATTGAACTTATTGAAGCTTCTGCATTAAAAAAAGCGGTTGAAAACAGTGTTATTGAAGATCGGGTTCCGTATTTAAACAGTTGGGATGTTTTGGTTCAATATCTCAATACTTTAGCTGTTTCTGATGGATTTTATCCCAACGAAATTTTTAAAGAAATTCAAGGCACTTTTAGTTATCAAACCATTTCATCAGAAAACTGGAATTGGATTTCAAATTTTATTACACAAGGCAGTCAGAGTCTTCATGCCTACGACGAATTTAAAAAAGTAGAAATTGATGAAAATGGCTGTTATAAAATAAACAGCCGAATGATTGCTATGCATCACAGAATGCAGATTGGAACAATCGTTGGTGATGCTGTTATGAATGTAAAATATATCAGCGGTGGCTATATTGGTACAATTGAAGAATGGTTTATTTCGAAGCTAAAACCTGGTGATACTTTTATTTTCGGAGGAAAAAAATTGGAGTTATTCAAAATTAGAAATATGCAGGTTTTGGTTAAAAAAGCGAATCCCAAGAAAGAATCTAAAATAGCGAGCTGGATGGGTGGGCGTTTGGCTCTTTCTTCTCAAATGAGCGAATTGCTTCGAAAAGAATTATATCGCGCCAATACTGATAATCTTTCTCCTGAATTAAGAGCTTTACAGCCTTTATTTCAAAGACAGCGAAAAGAATCTATTGTGCCGAGTTCAGATGAATTTTTAATTGAAACATTTAAAACTCGAGAAGGATTTCATGCTATTTTTTATCCTTTTGAAGGTCGCTTTGTTCATGAAGCTTTGGCTAGTTTATTGGCTTTTAGAATTAGTTTATTACAATCAATCACCTTTTCTTTGGCTTATAATGATTATGGTTTTGAATTGCTTTCAGATCAGGAAATTGATATTGAAGCCGTTTTAGACAATAATCTCTTTTCAACAGAATATGTGCATCATGATTTGCAGAAAAGCTTAAATTCAACCGAAATGGCTCGAAGAAAATTTAGAGACATTGCTGTAATTTCAGGATTAGTCTTTACTGGTTTTCCTGGAAAAATGGTTAAAACAAAACATTTGCAAAGTGGTTCTCAATTGTTATTTGAAGTTTTTAGAGATTTTGAACCTGATAATTTATTACTGCATCAAGCCTATCGCGAAACATTTGAACATCAATTAGAAGAAGGACGTTTGATAATGGCTTTGGAAAGAATTGCCAATCAGAAAATCATTTGGAAACAATGCTTAAAGCCAACTCCTTTTAGTTTTCCAATTATTACCGATCGCTTACGAGAAAAATTATCAAGCGAAACTTTGGCTGAAAGAATTCAGAAAATGACTGCTTCATATATGAAATAACGACTTATGAAAATTCAAATACAAAATGAAACCTTTATACTTCACCCAAGCGGAGCTGTTTTTTGGGAATCTAAAAAAATAATTATCATTTCTGATGTTCATTTAGGAAAAGTTACGCATTTTAGAAAACACGGAATCGCAATACCGCAAAATGCCATTTCTGAAAATTTTAGAAAAATCACAGCCGTTTTGGATTATTTTCTGCCTGAAAAAATTATTTTCTTGGGCGATTTATTTCACAGCGTCAAAAATGCAGAATGGAATTTATTTGAAGAATGGCTTTCCATTCATGATCAAGAAACTTATTTAATTACTGGAAACCATGACATTATTGATGAAATTCATTATAAAAAAATTGGTGTGATCGTTACCGAACTTTTAGAATTGAATCATTTTTTTCACGCATCATCCTACAGAAAAAGAAAATCTGTTTAATTTTTCAGGACATATTCATCCGGGATTGTCTTGCGTGGCTTGGGTTTGCAGACCTTAAAGCTTCGTTGTTTCTTTTGCAAACCCAATCAAATGATTCTTCCCGCTTTTGGAGAATTTACTGGAAAATATTTTCTAAAACCCAATTCTGAAGATACCGTTTACGCAATTGCAGGAAATGATGTCGTTCAAATTAAAAAAGAATAACGTAACATATAAACAAACTTAAAAACACATCCTCTTAACAATCAATACATTATACGTATTTATTCACAAAAATAAAAGAATTATCTTTCAAATTTTAAGCTTACATTAGTTGAATTAACTTATAAAGCTTTGAAAATGAAGAATATTACGTCAAAATTTGAAAAAGTTCTAAACAATTCTACGACCTACGGAAATGTAAATCATGAACCAGATTCGAGTACAGAAACCCAATTAAACACCCCAGAAAAATCAATGCCGTTTTCAGATCAAATTGGAAATTACCAACGTAATATTGGAATTCCACTCAAATCGCACGAAAACAGTAAAATCTATATTGTAGGAAGCGGAATTGCAGGAATGGCCGCGGCCTATTATTTTATAAGAGATGGCCGAATTCCAGCAAAAAACATCACTTTTTTAGAACAACTTCATATTGACGGCGGTTCTTTGGACGGCGCAGGAAATCCGAAAGATGGATATATTATTCGTGGAGGACGCGAAATGGATATGACTTATGAAAATCTTTGGGATATTTTCCAAGATATTCCCGCTCTAGAAATGCCGCCTCCATATACCGTTTTAGATGAATATCGATTAATCAATGACAATGATTCTAATTATTCTAAAGCGCGTTTAATTCATAAAAATGGCGAAATTAAAGACTTTAGCAAATTTGGTTTAAACAAAAAAGATCAGCTTGCTATTGTAAAATTACTTCTTAAAAGAAAAGACGAATTAGATGATCTTACTATTGAAGATTATTTTAGCGCAACGTTTCTAGAAAGCAATTTTTGGACATTTTGGAGAACTATGTTTGCTTTTGAAAACTGGCATAGTTTATTAGAACTTAAACTTTATATGCATCGTTTTCTCCACGCCATTGACGGACTAAATGATCTCTCTTCATTAGTCTTTCCGAAATACAATCAATACGATACTTTTATTACTCCGCTTCGAAAATTTCTTGAAGAAAAAGGCGTAAATATTAAATTTCATACGCTTATAAAAGATCTAATTATTCAAAGTAATACTGAAGGTAAAATTGTTGAAGGAATTATTACTGAGCATGAAGGAAAAGAATCAAGATCTCCTATCGGAAAGGATGATTTTGTTATTGTAACAACAGGTTCTATGACCGAAGATACTTTTTATGGAGACAATAAAACAGCGCCAATTATTGGTATCGACAACTCCACAAGCGGTAAAAGTCCAGGATGGATGTTGTGGAAAAATCTTGCGACAAAATCTCCTATTTTTGGCAAGCCTGAAAAGTTCTGCAGTAATATCGAAAAATCATCTTGGGAATCTGTTACTTTAACTTGCCGACCTTCTGCTTTTGTAGAGAAACTAAAAGAATACTCGGTAAACGATCCATACTCAGGAAAAACAGTGACTGGCGGAATTATCACGATTACCGATTCTAATTGGCTAATGAGTTTTACTTGTAACAGACAGCCCCACTTTCCAGATCAGCCAGATGATATTTTGGTAATTTGGGTTTATTCATTGTTTATGGACAAACCAGGAAATTATATTAAGAAAGTAATGCCCGAATGTACAGGAGACGAAATTTTAGCCGAATTAAGCTTTCATCTCGGAATAATCGACAAACTTGACAATGTAATTGAAAATACAATTTTACGAAGTGCTTTTATGCCCTACATTACTTCTATGTTTATGCCTCGAGCAAAAGGCGATCGTCCTAGAGTTGTACCTGAAGGTCGCAAAAATCTTGGTTTAATTGGACAATTTGTTGAAACAAATAATGATGTAGTTTTCACAATGGAAAGTTCGATTAGAACGGCTAGAATTGCGGTTTATAAGTTATTGAATTTAAACAAACAGGTTCCCGATATTAATCCGCTTCAGTATGATATTCGTCATTTGCTAAAAGCAGTAAGAACGCTCAATGACGGAAAAGCATTTTTAGGCGAAAGTATTCTGCATAAAGTTTTAAGAGGAACTTACTTTGAGCATGTTTTGCCGCCAATTGAAGAAGATAAAGAAGAACATGAATCTTTTATTTCAGAACAGGTAAACCGATTTAAAGATTGGATAAAAGGGGTTAAGGATTAAATTGTGAATTGTGAATTGCGAGTTATGAATAATTAATTTAAAACTATTTGAATCATTTTATCTAAAGTAATAAATTACATTCTGTTAGGAATATTTGGTCGGTGAAAAATCATGATATTGTTGTGAAATGTGTCCTGTAGGAACACCTGCTTTTTATCGAAAAAAATATAGTCAAACAATCAAACGTTCAAATTCTAATTTTATCAATAAGCTATTCTTGCGGAATGAAATTGGAATAATATTGCGGTTAAAATTGAAAACCCAGTAAAACTAAATTTACTGGGTTTTCTTGTTTAACTCTAAATTGTAATCAGAAAATAAACATTATTGTTCGTCATTATTCATGGCAGACATCAATAAAGTATATGCATTTTTGACAACCACTTTTGAAGAGTCAGAAATCGCATCAGAAGTAATTTGAGTAAAGCCCTCATTTTTGACTCCAGATTTAACTTCATTCATTTGAAACTGGTTATTTCCAATAGCTGTAAACACATAAAATTTTCCTTGCCAACGTACTACTGCATCTTCTGGAACAGTTAACGCTTTCTTATTTTCAATTTCAACTTCGGCGTTTACAAACAAACCAGGTAAAAGTGCAGGATTATAAGCGTTTACATTACAGATAATTTCTGTCGCTCGATCTCCATTTAAGCTTTGATTGATAAAAGCGATTTTAGCCGCATACTTTTTAGCATCAGAAGCATTGGTATAAGCCATTACAGTCTGACCAATTGAAAGCGAAGTCACGTCTTTTTCGAACGCGTTTAAAGTTAGAACAATATCTTTTTTATCAATTAATTCAAAAAGCATATCTGTCGGATTTACATATTTTCCAATGTTGACATTTACTTTAGAAACCAGACCATTAATTGGAGAAACAACTCGAATCGTTTTGCTAATATTTCCAACATTCAGCGTTTTAGCATTAATTCCTAATAGATTTAATTTTTGCTCTAAAGAAGACATTGTAATGCGTTGCGTTCTCATTTCAGTTGTAATCTGTTCTAAAACTTTATCACTCGCCGCTTTATTTGCATTTAACTCTTTTTGCCTTTTGTGTTCGTTTTGGGCCAATTCGAATTTCTCTTTCGCCATTAGATAATTTTGTTGCAATTCTATAAACTGCATATCTTCTAAAACAGCCAAAACCTGACCTTTCTGAACGTTCATTCCGGCAATAAGATTAGTGCTTTTTACATAACCTCCCAACGGAATACTAATACTTATTACGCTTTTTGGCGGAACTGTTACTGTACCTTGAAGCTGTAAAATCTCTTTTACATTCTTCACCGTTGGATTACCGCTTTCTAATCCTGCATTTTTAACTTGTTCAGGACTTAATTTAATAATATCAATGCTTTTAGTTTCAGCACTTTTGGTTTCTTCATTTTTCTTATTTCCACAAGAAATAAGAAATATAGCGCCTATGAACGCTCGCAATATATTTTTTCATTTTTAAATGTTATTAAGATTTTGCAGTGTAACAACTGCTTTATTGTAAGCATTAAGCGCGTCTAAATATTCACTTTTGATTGTGATAGCTTGATTAACCACCAAAACCCATTGCAAGTAATCGATATCTCCATTTTGCAATTGACTGCTTGACGCTTCTATAATGGTTTGAGCATTTTTTAATCCATCAGTTTCATAGTATTGTAAACTTTCTTGGAACTTTTTTAGCTCGCGATCTGCATTTTCAATATTCGTTTTCACTTCGATTTTAGTTGCTTCAGAAAGTTCAACAAAGCTTTCGTATTCTGCTTTTGCGACTCTTTTTCGTTCTGATTGACTAGTGAAAAATATTGGAATCGAAAGACCTGCATTAACATAATTAAATCTTTGTCCGCTACCATAATAAACTTCTTGACCTGAAGCATTAGTTTGACTTCCGATAATGCTTAGATTGTTATATCCTAAAGTAATTTCAGGAAGTAATTTAGCGCCTTCCGTTTTCCATCTATACTTAGCCGATTCCGATTCAAACTGTGAACGCTGAACTGCTGGAAGATTTTCTGCTTTTAAATTTTCGATAGACGAACGATTTAAAACCGCTTTTAAATTCATCTTTTTTGGAGTATGCTCCACTTTATCTTGAAGAATAGCATTGAACGAATTCAAAGCAATTTCAATATCACGGTTGACCATTACCAATTGATTGCTGTAGAATTGTCTTGCAGATTGTGAAGCGCTTTTTTCTAAAACATTTGCTTCTCCAGCTTTAAACCTTAAATCTGATTTTTTCTCCATAATCCTGTAGATTGAATCAGCGTAAACTAAAAGTTCTTTTTTGCTGTTGAGCCACAAATAATCGTAGTAAATATTTCTAACACGAGTTTTTATTTCTTGCGAAGTCAATTGCACTTCTGCTTTTGCTTTATTGAAATCGGCTTTTAAAGCTTTTTTCTGATTGCTATAAACAGTCGGAAAAGCAAAAGTCTGGCTAATTCCAAAACGTGTATCATTCTGCGAGCTATTAAATTGTCCGTAATCGGCATCTATTTGCGTTTGCGGAATATTATAAGCCGTTTTCTGCAAATAACTTTTAGACTGCTCGTTTAATTTAGCCGATTTAACTATTCGATTATTTTGAATCGCAATAGAAATAGATTCGTCAAGCGAAATTGGCAACTCTTGCGCTTTTGCCATGTTACCAATAAAAAGAATACTCAATAAAATGGTTAGATTATTCATATGCTTTTTCTTTTTTTAGTGAAAACTTTAGCGTGATACGTCATTAAATAAATGGCAGGAAGTACAAAAAGCGTTAAAAGTGTTGCGGTTACCAATCCGCCGATCACTACAGTTGCTAATGGACGCCGCACTTCTGCTCCTGCTCCGTTACTCAATGCCATCGGAAGAAATCCGAGAGAAGCAACAGCTGCTGTCATTAAAACTGGACGCAACCTGTTTTTAGTTCCTAATAAAATAATTTGGAAAGGATCTGTAATTTCTCCTTGTTTCTGAATTCGGTTGAATTCGGATATTAAAACAATTCCGTTTAAAACGGCGACTCCGAACAGCGCAATAAATCCAACTCCGGCAGAAATACTAAAAGGCATGTCGCGCATTACCAATGCAAATACACCGCCGATGGCTGATAATGGAATTGCCGTAAAAATGATAATTCCTTCTTTAAATGATCTAAAAGCAAAATATAATAAGGCAAAAATCATTAATAAAGCCGCAGGAACAGCAACGCCTAATCTTGCTTTTGCTTGCTGAAGGTTTTCAAAAGCTCCTCCATAAGTAATATAATAACCAGGATCAAATTTGATTTGCTGATTTACTTTTTGTCGCAATTCTTCTACAATAGATTGAACATCTCTTCCGCGAACATTAAATCCAACGATGATTCTTCTTTTAGCATTTTCACGCTGAATCTGATTTGGGCCTTCAACTTCTTCGACACTAGCCACTTGGTAAAGCGGAATTTGCATTCCCGATGGCGTTGCAATCAAAAGATTTCTAACATCTTCAATTCCTTTTCTTCCATTGTCTTCTACTCGAACGACCATATCGAAACGTTTTTCGCCTTCGTAAATACTTCCAGCAACAGCTCCTGCGAATGCGGCATTAATCGTTGCATTCACATCAGCCACGCGTAAACCGTATTTCGCCATTTCTGCCCAATTGTAATCAATTACGATTTGTGGCATTCCTGTAACTTTCTCTACATACAAATCGGCTGCGCCTTCAACTGTTTTACTAATTGCTCCTAATTTTTCAGCGTATTCAGAAAGCTTTTGAAGATCTTCTCCGTAAATTTTACAAACCAAATCTTGTTTCGCTCCCGTCATCAATTCGTTAAAACGCATTTGAACAGGAAATTGAAATCCTGTTGTAACTCCAGGGGCAATTCTTTTTACTGTTTTAGTCATTTTATCGGCTAATTCGGGAAACGAAGAAGCGCTTGTCCATTCTGATTTATCCTTTAAAACAATAATCATATCTCCACCTTCAATTGGCATTGGATCGGTTGGAATTTCTGCGCTTCCAATTCTTGAAACTACTTGTTGCACTTCTGGATATTCTTTCTTTAATTCGGCTGAAATTTTCTCAATAGTTTTGGTCGTCGTAGAAAGATTTGTTCCTAACAATAATCGAGTTTCAACAGCAAAATCTCCTTCTTCTAATTGCGGAATAAACTCTCCTCCCATTCTTCCGAATAAAACAACAGCGATTCCAAAAAGTATAAATGCTCGCAATAACAATCGATTTTCTAATTCCTAAAGCTTTCGTCAGCCAACCTTCGTAAGCATTTTCTAGTTTCCCCATTATACGATCAGAAAGATTCTTTTTATGGCTGATTTTTTTACTTAAGAATAAAGCGCTCACCATTGGCACATAAGTCAATGACAAAATGAAAGCTCCTAAAATGGCAAATGCAACAGTTTGCGCCATTGGTTTAAACATTTTACCTTCTATTCCTTGAAGAGAAAGAATTGGTAAATACACAATCAAAATGATAATTTGTCCAAACACCGCCGCGTTCATCATACGCGCAGCAGAGCCTGTCACTTCTTTATCCATTTCTTCTTGCGAAATAGTATCGACTACTTGATATTTTTTAGAACTGTGAAGATGATGCAGAATAGCTTCTACAATAATTACAGCTCCATCTACAATTAATCCGAAGTCTAATGCTCCAAGACTCATTAAGTTTCCGCTTACGCCAAAAGTATTCATCATAATAATGGCAAAAAGCATCGCTAACGGAATTACTGAAGCTACAATAAAACCTGCTCTAAGATTTCCTAAAAATAAAACCAGAATTAGAACAACGATTAAAGCTCCTTCAATTAAGTTTTTTTCTACTGTTCCAATGGCGTTATCTACCATTTTTGTTCTGTCTAAGAAAGGTTCGATTTTTAAACCTTCAGGAAGAATTTTCTCGATTTGAGCAATTTTGTCTTTTACATTGACGATAACATTATTGGCGTTTTCACCTTTCAGCATCATTACAATTCCACCAACTGATTCTCCATATTCGTCCGTCGTTAAAGCACCGTAACGAATCGCAGAAGAAATCTTGACATCGGCAACATCTTTAACTAAAATAGGAAGGCCTCCTTGCGTACTTTTAACAACAATGTTTTCAATGTCTTTAATGCTTTTGGCTAAACCTGTACTTCTAATATAAGAAACTGTTGGACCTTTCTCAATATAAGCTCCTCCAGTGTTTTCGTTACTAGTATTCAAAGCCGTAAAAACTTCACTAATCGTTAAATTTTGGGCTTTTAATCTAGCAGGATTTACCGCAATTTCATACTGTTTTAATTTTCCTCCAAAAGTAGAAACATCGGCAATTCCTTGCGTTCCCAAAAGCTGTCTTCTGATTGTCCAGTCTTGAATTGTTCTTAAATCTTCTAGAGAATATTTTTCTTCGTAACCTGGTTTTGGTTTTAAAACATATTGATAGATTTCTCCCAAACCAGTTGTTACAGGTGCCATTTCAGGCGAATTGGCGTTTCGATCAATTTCTACCTGTTGCAATCTTTCGGCAATTTGCTGACGCGCCCAATATACATCTGCATCGTCGTCAAAAACGACACTTACAAGAGAAAGTCCGAAACGAGAAATACTTCTGCTTTCTTTTATATTTGGAATATTACTTATCGCTTGTTCGATTGGGAAAGTAATTAACCTTTCCACATCTTCGGCGCCAAGCGAAGGGGCTGTTGTGATAATTTGCACCTGATTATTAGTGATGTCTGGCACAGCATCAATTGGTAATTGGGTAACTTCATACACACCGTAGATAATCCACAGCAGTGTAAAGATTCCAATTGCCAGTTTGTTCTTAACTGAGAACTGAATTACTTTATTAAGCATATTTTATTAATTAAAAAATAATAAATGAGCGACTGAAAACGATACGTCTCAGCCACTTCAATAAAAAATTTAAAAATTAATTATGCGATTGGAGGTCTAAATAAAGAAAGCAGATTTGGATCTGAAAAAAGATCTGATCTGTAAGTTGGAATTTTTAATTGTGGTAATTCTGGATTGAAAGGAACCGGAAGCAAGTCTTTGTCTTCTAAAATAAAAACAAAGTGAACCGAGCTAGTGCTAATTGTTTTAAAAGGAAGTCGCATGTCTCTATCTCCGTCATTGTCTTCTAGATCTTCTCCCCAATAATGCATAGACAAGAAATCTATAAAGCTTACGCCTTGCAGCTTTTGATGCTCCTGAAAATGTTCTATCAGGATTGGCAGTTTGTAAAACTGCTGTACAAAACTGCTGTTTGAAGCTATTAGAAAAATGAATATGTAGACAATTTGTTTTCGCACGAAGCAAATTTAATTTAAATTCTTCAAGATTTCATCTTTTTAAACTAGCAAAAAGGGTCTTTTAACAATTTAGAAATATGGAATACTGATTTTGTTTATTTCAATATCGATGTCCCATTTTACTGTCAAATCGTCAAAATCATACACTATCTTTCTAGCTTTCAATACTGCTATACTTTTTTATAAAACAAAAAACGAATCAATTCAATAAGAATTGATTCGTTGTATTCTTAAATTTTTATAACTGTATTTTTAGTACAGAATTAATTATTAATATTTGAATTTGCATTTTCTAAAAGCGCCCGTATTTTAGTTAAAATTAAATTCTCATAGGCCTCTTGTCTTTCATCACTTTTTCTTCCCGAAGTAAATCCTTCACTAATTCTATAATTCTTAATAAACTGACTTTTCCTTGCTCCTACAGCATAATACCAGCTTCCCCTTTCTGATTGAACAAAAATTATGGCTTCATCCAGATTCATTATTTTCTTTTTTGAAATTAACGGACTTGTTTTGTAAACGATATTGTTACGAGCATCAAACGTAAACTGAATTTTAGAGGCTATTTGAATATCATATAAAAAATGAATCAAAAAGTATACTAGAAATATACCTATTACCCAACGCATTTCTTCTCCTAGATAATTAAAAAACAATAATAAAGCTATTACTCCTGCCGTTATTCCAGCCAAAAACCACCAGGATTGAGTTACTGATGTTTTTTGCGGATTTAATGAAAAATAATGAAGCGTTTCTTGGATGTTATATCTATCTCGAATGTTCATCTAAAATTTCATTAATTTCATTCATCAAATTCTGCATCGATCTAGTTGTAAAACCTTGGGCAATTCCAGTGCATTTCTCCTTGTTTTCTTTTCTGTAATAAAGATTTAAGGAAACGTTTGTTGTGATAAGATTATGTTTCACTTTGACCAATTCAAAATTGAGAAAATTAGCAATCGGAATCAGAACGGGTTTATTAATCAAGCCGTTTTTTATTCTAAATTCATTTTGGTCCAGATCAATACTAAATCCTTCCTGCCAAATCGCAATAAAACATATAACAGCCAAGACTCCAAAAATGCCAATTACTGCATTATTTTTATAATAAATGCCTCCAACAGTAAAAGCTATCATCGCGAGTACCACAATTAGACCAAAGCCGTATTGTCTTTTCATGACATATAGATTTCCTTCTTTTGTGAATTTCTTCAATTCAATCATTTCTCTACTCAATTTTAACGCCATCAATAATCAGAGAATCACAAAGAAGTGAGATGTAAGCACTGGTATAATCGGCAGTTAATTGATCGCTTAAAGAATCTACTCTTCCTTTTGTAAAATCAAATTTTCTTGTAGGAAGCTTTCCAAATATATCGGTCATAGTAATCTGACCATCAACTCCTGCTTTATTTTTCATTAAAACTGCCAGCAAGGCAATATCTTGTTTTTCAAAATCAAGAGAAAAGTAATAATTGTTTTTTACCTCCGATTCTGTTCCACTAACAGTAGATTTTGTAAAAGAAAATGTAGCAGATCGCAATATCGCTTTTGTCGTTTTGTTACCATCTTTCAAAGCGATTTCTATTTTAATGCGTCTGTCTTCTTGCCCATAACTTAATGATGATATAAAAAGGCAAGCTGCCACTAATAATGTAAAAAAATTCTTATTCATAATTTTATAGTTTTAAAAATAATTTATAACAGCAAGATTACTACGAAGATCAACTTGCCACAATTTGAAATTGGCAAATGGATGCTTTAGATTTTTATTTGGTAATTCTATGCTAGTATCGAGAAAAAGCGCTCTTTAACCACTTCTACACAGAGACTTTACAAGGGAATTTCTTGTCAAATTTGCTGGGTGATTTTTTTGGTCAGTCTATTTTCAATTTGTATTTTGGCTTTAATTACCACAATATATGCACGAAAAAACTACTTTAAATCAGATAAAAAACACGAAAACGAAATGGTTATTCTCGTTTCTAATTTTGTTTTTCTTCACCACTTTAAATGCACAAGTTTCGGCTGTAGAAAAAATCGCGTCCTACGGTTATTCTAAACGTTTTTCTGATTCATCTGCCAGTAAAAAAATTCAGCGACAAGCTCTTAATTTAGCCAAGAAAAAAAGAATATTGACGATGAAGTTATTTGTTATTCGTATCTCGCGCTTACGCAAAGGCGTTTATTGCATTTAAAAGAATTTACTCGTTATGCAGACACTGCTTATATTTTAGCTCAAAAAAGCATCAAAACAAGAGTTAAAGCTTTTGCTTCTCTAGCAATGGGAAATTTAAAATCTTATATAGATGATAAACCTCAGGCCATCGACCATTTATTGCATTCGTATACACTTTTCTCAAAAATAAATGCTCATGATCAATGTGCTAAAATTGCGGCCGATATATCTTATCTATTTTCTCCGGCATCGCCAGAAAAGGTGCATAAATATGCGCAAGAAGCTCTAGAACATGCCTATAAAGCAAAAGATCCAGAAAGTAAACTGTATGCAAGATTAGCTTACGGAGGCTATTTGACCGATAAACTCGAATCTGGAACAGAGAAAGATTGGCAAAAGACTTTGGATTTTTTAAAAACTACAGTGGTACTGGCCGAAAAAGAATCTTTTGATATCATTAGCAAAAGCAATATCGGAATTGCTTACATCAATCTGGCAGATCTTTATTCTAAAGGTCCGAAACCAATTAATGAAACTGCCTTGTTTGACAACCTTGAAAAAGCTACTGCAATTGCCAAAAAATATAATATTAAAATCATTTACAGAAGCGCCATAGGCCTTCAAGGTTTTTATTATACCGAAAAAGGAAATTATGTAAAAGCCGAAATGCTTTTTATTGAAGGCATAAAATACCAGCTTAGCCTACCTTACACCGATAATTATTTATTAGCTACTTTTTACAATTGCTTAAAAGAAGTTTCTGCAAAGCGTCATGATTTTGAAGCGTATTATGCATACGATACCTTGTTTACAAAATACAATCAGTTAAAATATAATGAAACTACTCAGAAGCTTTTGCAAAATGCAGATGCCAGATTTGAGTCTTCCAAAAAAATGGAACGTATAAAACAGCTTGAGTTGGAAAATGAATTGGAGCGACAAAATAAACTTTTAGGCTACGGAATTGCTGGCGTTCTTTTGCTTGGACTTGTTTTTATGTTTCGATCTTACTATTTCAGGCGCGTTATTATTTAAAGCGTGAAGAAATTTTAAAACAAGAACAAACCAATAGTGAATTGAAGTCGCAATTAATGGAAAAAGAAACCATTGAAAACCTTGCAACCAGACTTTCGTTAGAAAGAAGATTATTGCGTTCTCAAATGGATCCGCATTTCATTTTTAATGCTTTAGGAAATATTCAGAGTATGATTTTGCAGAAAGACACGATTCCGGCGGTTTCTTATTTGAATAAATTTGCCAAACTCACACGCCAGATTCTAGAACAATCGAGAAAGGAAACTATTTCTTTAGAAGAAGAAATTGGCACTTTAAAAAATTACATCGAATTGCAACAATTGCGTCTTAATAATAGTTTCGAATATGCGATTGTTTGCGATGAATCTGTTGAAGAGGATATTCTTATTCCGCCACTTTTGATTCAACCTTTTATTGAAAATGCTGTTGAACACGGATTAAAACCAAAACCAAAAGAAGAAAAAGGTGTCTTGCAAATTAATTTCTCACAGCAGACGCAACAAAGAAATCTAATTTGCACGATAAAAGACAACGGAATCGGACTTACAGCTTCAAGGAAATTAAAAACAAACGAAAATCATACCTCTCTTTCTACAACAATTACTGACGAAAGATTAGCTAAAATGCAAAAAGATCATCCATACGCTGGTTTTCAGGTTTTAGAACGAAATGCAGACAACGGAGAAACGGGCTGCATTGTTATTATTAATATTCCAATATTATAGAAAATGTACAAAACTATCATTATAGAAGACGAACAACGCATTCGCGAAGCTTTATCCATCATGTTGGAAATGGTTGCGCCAGAAGAAATTCAAATTATCGCTTACGCCGAAAGTGTTGAAGAAGCTGTAAAATTAATTGACCGTATGCGACCTGATTTGGTTTTTATGGATATAATGCTTCAAAACGGAACTGGGTTTGATGTTCTAAAACAAATTTCCTTCAACTCTTTTCATCTTATTTTTACAACTGCTTACGAACAGCATGCTATTAATGCTTTCAAATACAGCGCAATAGATTATCTTCTAAAACCAATTGATCCAGATGAACTTAAAACTGCAATTGAAAGGATTTCGCTTTTACAGGAAAGAGTTTTAGAAAAACAGCAGTTAAGCGAATTGCAAAATAACCTTTCTAAAACTCCCGACCGCATTATATTGCCTACTCAACAAGCTATGTATGTAGTTAAATTAGAACAAATTATAAGATGTGAAACCTCTGGTTCTTACACCACTTTCTTTTTGAACGATGGCCGAAAAATTATGGTTTCTAAACCTTTAAAAAACTATGAAGATTTGCTGGAACCGCCAATGTTTTTCCGTATTCATCAGTCGCATTTGATCAATGTAAATTCAATTATAAGTTATTCCCGCGAAGGAATGGTTCACATGAATGACAAATCGGTTGTGCCCATTTCGAGAGGAAAAAAGAGCAGTTTTTCAAATTAATGAAAGAGGAAATTTAATCTTTGAAAAACACATTTTACCTCTTACCGATTTAAATACGACAAATACCAACTAAAAAGCGCAGTAGACAAAGTAACTATTCCAAGTCCTATTCCTAGTATATACTTTTGACCCAATAAATAACTTAAACTATGAATAATAAAACCCTTTCTATTCTTAGCTATGTCACTATTATTGGTTGGATTATAGCTTTTGTTAAAAGTAAAGATTTAACACCTAAAAGTGATTTGGTGAGATACCATTTAAAACAAGGATTCGGAATTTTTCTGGTTTCTTTAGTAATAAATGTTGCCTTGTCTATTATTGTAACTATCGTTCCAGCACTTTACTTTTTAAGCTACATTGGATACGTTATTCTTATTTTATGGATTTTCGGAATCATAAATGCCGCCAACGAGCAAAAAAACCAATTCCGTTAGTTGGACAAGTTTTTGAAGATAAATTCAGCTTTATTGACTAATCTGTCTAGCTTTTTTTAGCTGACGTTTTTATTTTTTGGATGTAGGAGATGATTCTCAGAGAACTTCATTGGCTATCTTAGCAGTGAGCAGTATTTGAGGATCTTTCTACTTTTAATACAAAAATTAAAAATTTATGCCAACCCTTCTAATTGCTGAAAAACAGGAATTAAAGCTTTTCCTTTTTCTGTTAAATTATACTCGATATGAAGCGGTTTTAGTTTGATCGTTACTCTTTCCAACAAACCTTCTTCTTCCAATTCTTTTAAAGCTGTAGCCAAAGATTGCTTATTTGAGCCTTGAATTTGACGCAGTAATTTATTAAAACGTAAAGGTGACTCTACAGCTAAACGAAAAATTTCTGCTTTCCATTTGCCAGATAATACCTTTAAGAGTCTTTGTGCGGGACAAGTTTCTGTTTCTTCCATAATTATTGCGGGTAGTCAAAAAAATTGACCTATTGTTTTCGAAAGTTTTTTAATCAAATTTTGTTGTAAATCTAAAGTAAAAATATAAAATGAAAGCAAAGAAACCAAGCGAAATGAGCGTTGAAGAGTTATTAAGAACACAGAAAAAAATAAAAAAAACGATTAAAGTTTTAATTTTAATTGCCATCTTACTTCTTCTTCTTATCGTATTTCTATTTCTCGAGAAAGGATTATTAACTTTAATGGTCTTTCCTTTATCGATTGCTTTTCTTATTATCAACTCTAATTTTCTTAAAGAAATACAACATGAAATTGCTAATAGAAACTTAGAATAAAACCTTCATATTTAATTTTTTAAATTTAAAATTTCTTAACTGCAAAGTCATTCAAAAAAATTAAATTTGGGCTCAATTAACAAGCCCTTAAATTATGATTATTCACAAAAAGACTTTTTATTTTCTCTCTCTATTTTTACTTCTTTTATTCTCTCAATTTAACTACGCACAACAACAGAAAACAGTTAAAAAAGAAAGCCGCGGAAGATTATTTAACGACACTACGGCTACAGATAGCGATTACTTAATGGCAATTGAAAAAGCCGGAGAAGTATTAGAATCTGCTTATAATGATATCGATTTTGCAGGTGATACGCGTCATCTTTTTGGCGAAATGAAACGTACAGAAAGTAAACTGGACTTAATTTTGGCTAGTTTGAAAGGTGCTAATCCTAATGTGCGAAACCAGCAGATGTACCGTATTGTTCTACAAGAAATTCAACAAGAACTGGAGGAACAGAATAAGGCAATTAATGCTAAAAATCTGGATCTTGAAAACATCAAAAAACGTGTAATTGATCTTCGAAAAGACAAAACTTTAATTACCTTAATAAAGGATACTATTCGCCGTAAACAATTTAAGAAAGAATTTGGAGATCTTAGAAAAAGATATGTCGCTACTGATAGTTTAATGACTAAAAACCAAACTACTTTAAACAACAAAAAACGACTTACAGTACAACGAAAAATTTCTGTTTCTAATGCTTTAGTTGCCGTTGAAGGAAAACTGGAAAAATCTGGAATTAGCATTTTCAATAAAGAATATCCTTCTTTATGGCAGATTAATGATTCTGTTGCAAAGAAAAGAGTAAAACATAATATTGGAGCCAAAATTATAATTGAAGAAAATGTATCCGCATATTATTTAGGCTACAAAGCTGGCGGACTTATTACGCTGTGTTTCTTTATGGGACTTTTGTTTTGGTATATTTCTCGAAATATTAAATATCTAAACACAAATGGTTATGCCGAAAATCTACAGCTTTTAAATTTCAAATATTTAAACCGAGGTGTTTTACTGCCAATTCTAGTTATTGCATTAAATATTGCTGTAGTTACCAATTTATACGCTCCCGCTCTATTTTTAGAATTAATTCAGCTCTTCCTTTTAGGAGTTTTAATCTTTCTTTTTAAAAATCAATGGTCTGGAGTTGCCATGAGAAATTGGCTTTTTCTTTTAGGATTATTCTTTGCGCTTTGCTTTTTGGACTTGTTTATTACAATTGGATTATTACAGCGTTTTGCTTTTGTAGCGATTAATGTTTTAGGTATTCGCTACGGATTGGTTCAAATAAAAACACTTAAAGAAGAACTTTATATAAAAGGCTTTTTTAAATGGGCAAGTATCATTTTTATTGGACTAAATATTTTATCGATTTTATATAATTTATTTGGAAGGGTTTCTCTTTCTAATATGTTAAGTATTACGGCTTTTATTTCACTTACTCAAATTGTTGCTTTAAGTGTTCTTTTGAAAATTATTTTAGAGATTATTTTACTTCAAATTTATACAACTAGAGTAAAAAGAGGAATTGAAAAAATGTTTGATTACGAAAGTTTATCAGACACTTTGAAAAAACCGTTTATCATTGTAATTAGTTATATGTGGCTAATTGTAATTGCTTCAAATTTGAATATTTGGGAATCACTTCGCGGTTCATTAGGAAAGTTATTAAGCCATCCTAATACAATTGGAAGCATTACGTTTACTTTAGGAAGCGTTGTTTTATTCTTTATTATTATTTGGGCCGCGCATTTGCTTCAAAAATATGTTGCTTATTTCTTTGGAGAAATTGATGACGAAAACGAAGAAAATATTAATAAAAGACAGCATTCTAAATTGCTTATTACACGATTGGTTGTTCTAATAAGCGGTTATCTTCTTGCTGTTGTCTGCTTCTGGAATGCCTTTAGATAAGCTGAGTATTCTTCTCGGTGCTTTAGGTGTCGGTGTCGGACTTGGACTTCAGAATGTGGTAAACAATTTTGTATCGGGAATTATTTTAATTTTTGACAAACCAATTCAAGTTGGCGACGTGGTAGAAATTAGTTCTGAATCTGGCCGTATCAAATCGATGGGACTTCGTACTACTAAGATTAATGCTCCAAATGGTGCTGAAATTATTATTCCGAATGGTAACTTATTATCTCAAAATATCACCAATTGGACGTATACTGACAATTTTAAATTGGTCGAAATCACTTTTGAAATTAATGGAGAAACAATTCCGGAAGAAATTAATACAATCGTAACCGAAACGCTTGCTAATCTTCCTTTAGTAAACAATTCAAAACCATCACAAATATACTACAGTTCAATTTCTGATGGAAAGTATAAACTTTTAATCAAGTTTTGGTGCAGTATTTACAGAACAGAAGAAACGATAAGTTCAGCGAGGCAAGAACTTTATGTCAGCTTCAAAAATAAAGGTTTGACTTTCTCAAGTTAATAAAAAACAGAAAAGGCGATAATTAATTTTATCGCCTTTTTTATTAAGACAATATTTTAAATATTGCTATATTTTTATAGTAATATGTTAAAATATAAGACTTTACTTAAAAACACGTATAAACCCGTGCATCCATGATTTTGTTATAAAGTAATTTAGCATTGTAGTAAAATACTACGAAAACTAACATTAACTATTAAATCTTAAAAAATTATGGAACAAGAATACCTTGGAGTAATCAAAATTTTCGCAGGTAATTTCGCACCAAGAAACTTTATGTATTGTGCAGGGCAATTATTGTCTATTGCACAAAATAGTGCTTTGTTTTCACTTTTAGGCACTACTTATGGTGGAGATGGCATTACAAGTTTTGCTTTACCGAACTTGCAAGGAGTAGTACCTATTGGACAAGGTCAAGATAGATTTGGAAACTACTATGCTCTTGGTCAAGTAGCAGGTTCTCCAACAACAAGTATTTTAACATCTAATTTGCCAGCACACGTGCATACAGGACCTGGTAAAATTTCTGTAAGCAGTGGAAATTCGACAAATTCTGTTGCTGCAGATGGTGCTTCAATTGCAACCCCTGGTTCTTTTGTATCGAGAGTCTTTACACCAACATTAGGATTTGCAACAGCGACACCTAATGTAAATTTAAACAGCAATGTTACAACAGCTCCAACTGGTAGTAACATACCGATAAATAATATGCAACCTTATTTAGCTATAAACTATATTATTTGTACTGCAGGTCTTTTTCCTTCAAGAAATTAAAACCAAAATACAGTATCATTATTTTAAATGATAGAACCATTTCGGTATATCACAAAAATCATATGTTAATTTAATCTCTGAACAATCTTTTATGCCATACATAGACACAAGGCAATACGGATTTGTAATATAAGACTCTCCTGTCTTTAATTCGACATCTTCAAATATTGTAATTTCGGTAAAAAGGCAGATATCAGGATGATTTTCAAAGATAGTAGGCAACATGTAAAAAGCGCTTTCTATTTTTAAATTATGATTTTCTCTGTTAAAATGTTCTTTGTTTATTGTAAATAATCTATCTACAAATACCTTATAAGGATAGGGCTGCGATTCTTTGTAGCCCTTTACTTCGTTTTGCCCTACTCTAAGATATGGTTCATAATTAAAAAACGTATAAGCTAAATCAATTCTAATTTCTTGGGGAATAAATATAGCCTGGGAAGATAATTGTTTAATTATATTTCTGCTAATGGCAACTTGAGGTTCACTCGTTAAAGCGTAATGCATGGTTTCTGAAACAGCTAAGTCTACATTAAAGTCTTTTGGAATTTTATATGTAATTGCATTAGCTTCTATCATTTGAAGATCATATTCCTCAAGGCCAATTACTGGTATAAGATTTTGCACTGATTCTAATGAAGAAGCATTAATATCAATTAAAATAGCGCTAATCCTCCCTTTATCGAACAATGGTAATAAAGGCAGAATTAATGTTGCATATGGTCCACAGCCTGCATATACTATATTAATTTTCTTTTCTAAAGGATCATCCAAAAACTTAGTCATAGCTTTGTAAATTCCTTTTATAAAAGATACGGTTCGAATATAATCATCAACACAATCAGCTGCACCAGAACTAGATAAAGCAATACCACCATCTACTAATATTTCATTGTCATCTGGATGACTATTCTTTATAAGTTTTTTATAAAAACGTGAAAGTTGTTGAGCGCTTTCTAACTGCTCGTTTACAGTATTTGATGCTATGATAGATTTAACAATAATCGTGAGTTCTTGTTTATACATATTAAAAACTTTACCAAATATTTTAAAGTTTGAATATAAGTTAAAAAGATAATGTTACGATACTAAATAGATAATTAAATATCAGAAAATTATGAAAAAACTTTACCTATTAATATTCCTGCTCATTTTTGCCCTAGGGCATATGACAGCGCAGACATATACTGAAACTTTTGATAGTTTAACTCCAGATTTACCTTCTTTTACATCGAATGGAAAAACCTTCAATCTTACTTCCAATTTTGGCTTTAAGGTGGCATCACAGAGTGGTCTTGGTTATAATGGAACTCCAGGCTTTATACAAGTTGCTGACCCTTCTGGAGAGGTTGTATTAGGACAATCTGGCTCTATTACTTCTGCATCTGGTACTTTTAAAGTAAATAATCTTTGGCTTTATGTAACAGGAGTTGCTGAAGTTTTTCCGAACGCAAGTTTTAATGGACTGCCAGGAAGTATAACTTTCAGAGGAAAATTAGCTGGATCAACTGTATTTACCGTTGTGCGTACTACTACTGGTGAAAATATAGGATATAATATGCCCGGAAATGGATTTACAGAAGTAAACTTCGCAACCGAAGGCGGTTCTAATAATACAAATGAAGTTATAGATCAGTTAGAGATTCAATTAAGTAATAACTACGATTATTTTGCAATAGATAATTTTACGTTTACCAGTGTTGTAGCTCCATCAATTATCACTAACCCAAGTAATAAGACAATATGTTCTGGGGCAAATACTACTTTTTCAGCTAATGCCCTTAATGCTACAAGTTATCAATGGCAAGTTAACACTGGTGGGGGCTTTGGAAATATTTCTGATAACGCTACTTACTTTGGCACAAGTAGCGCAACACTATCTATTACTGGAGCAACGTCAAGTATGAACGGTTACCAATATCGATGTGTGGCAACAGGTTCGGGATCTGTAAATTCTAATGTCGCTACATTAACAGTTCCAACAGCACTTTCTTCTATTGTTTCAGCTAACACACCTAGTGATTATGGCTTAAACACTGGTTCTGCAACAGTTACTGTATCTGGAGGTGTTACACCTTATTTTTATTCCTGGTCTCCTAGCGGCGGTACTAGTGCTACAACATCTGGACGTGCTCCAGGAAATTACATATTAACTATTACTGACAGCACTCCAAACGGATTAGGAGGGTGTTCTATAACACAGGCTGTTACAATATTAGAATCTCCTGGAGCTTCTACTAATGTAAGCTCTTTAAGCGGATTTACAACTTGCACTGGTACAGCCTCTCCTTTTGAAGGCTTTATAGTGAACGCTGCTCACTTAACTTCAAATCTAGATTTATCATCTCCAGCAGGATATGAGATATCGACAACTTCTGGCGGACCTTACTTTACTAATTTATCATTAACACCTTCTTCAGGTAATATAAATAGAACCATATATGTACGTCTAGCAGCAACCGCTACAGGAACACCAGCTGGAAATATAACTATTTCTTCTACGGGAATAACAACAAAAAATGTGGCATTGTCTGGAACGGTAAACCCTGCTGTCTCAGGACAAATCAGTCTTACCAACGTTTCTTGTAACGGAGGAAATAATGGAGCCATAGACTTAACACCTATAGGAGGCAGTGGAACATACACTTATAATTGGGGAGGCGGAATAACAACTCAAGATAGAACGTTACTTCAAGCAGGCACCTATTCTGTTACTATTACCGACTCTAACGGTTGCAGTCAGACTATCAGCAACATAGTGGTGGGCCAACCTTCAGCAGCACTTGGCGGATCAACAGTTGTAACCAATATAGCTTGCAACGGAGGCAATACTGGAGCCATAAATCTTACCCCAACTGGAGGGACTGGACCCTATACTTTCTTATGGAATGATGGAGTAACTACAACAGAAGATAGAACAGGACTTACAGCCGGTACTTATGCTGTTACTATTACAGATTCTAATTCATGCCAAGTAAACATTAGTAACATTACTGTAGGTCAATCTTCTTTAATTACTGCGAACGCAACTGTAACTCATATTGCCTGCCATGGAGGAAATACAGGAGCAATAAACTTGACTCCTAGCGGTGGTGTTGGTCCTTATACCTACTCTTGGAGTGATGGGCCGACTACTGAAGATCGAACAGGACTTATCGAAGGCACGTACACCGTTACAATAACTGATTCTAATTTATGCTCAAGAACATTGTCTTCTTTTACAGTTAGTCAGCCTAGTTCTCCGCTTGGAGGTACTGCAATACCAACCAATACTACTTGTTTTGGAGGATCAAATGGAACCATTAACCTTACTCCAACTGGAGGTCAGCCACCTTATACTTTCAACTGGGTTGGTGGCGCATCTACTGAAGACAGAACTGGGCTTAGTGCTGGTACTTATGCTGTTACGATTACAGATGGTAATGGTTGCACCGCAACAGTAAGCAATATAGTAGTTGGTCAGCCAACAGAGGTAATTGCAACTTCAGCTGGTCAAACCAATATTTTATGCTACGGATATGCTACAGGAACTGCAACTGTTTCTGCAACAGGAGGAACTGGAATTGGAACTTATACTTACTCTTGGTCACCAACTGGAGGAAATACTGCAACAGCAACAGGGCTAACTGCCGGAACTTACATCGCAACCGTTACTGATGCTAATAATTGCCAAGCGACCCACTCATTTACGATTACAGAACCATTACAGGCTTTAACTGCAACACCATCTGGCCAAACAAATATTTTATGTCATGGATCTACAACTGGATCTGCAACTGTTACTGCTGCGGGAGGAGGAGGAGACTATACTTACTCTTGGGCTCCTTCTGGAGGAACTGAGGCTACAGCAACAGGACTAGTCTGCTGGAACTTACACCGTAACTGTTACTGATGCTAATGATTGCCAAACTACCCAAGAATTTATACTTACAGAGCCCGCAGCGGCACTTACAACCGCAGAGGGCACTATAAACAATACTTCTTGTTATGGAGGCGGTAATGGAACAGCGACGGTTATAGCATCAGGAGGAACAGGAAGTGGGACTTATTCTTATTCTTGGAATACAACTCCTGTTCAAAATACCGCTACAGCGACAGGTCTTTCTGCTGGTACTTATACGGTAACAGTAACAGACGCTAATGCTTGTACAGCAACTAGAAACTTTACTATATCTCAACCGTCTATTCTATCAATAACTCCTAGCCAAACCGATGTTTCTTGCAATGGAGGCTCAAACGGAACTGCTACGGCATCTGTAACTGGAGGAGTCGGAACATATACTTACTCTTGGTCTCCTATTGGAGGAACTGGCGCAACAGCAACTGGTCTTACAGCTGGTACTTACACGATTACAGTTACAGATGCAAATAACTGTCAGGCTACACAAAGCTATAATATTGAGCAACCATTTGCCTTAACGGCAACACAATCACAAACAGATGTTTTATGCAATGGTTCTGCAACAGGTACGGCAACAGTTATTGCATCTGGTGGGACTGGTAGTAACTATACTTATCAATGGCTTCCTTCGGGAGGAACAGCGGCGACCGCTACTGGATTAATGGCAGGTGCCTATACTTGTACAATTAGAGATCAGAATAATTGCACAATTACAAAATCCTTCAATATCTCTGAGCCAACTTATGCATTAAACGCTACAACTTCTCAAGTAAATGCAACTTGTTCAACAGGTGGGGAAGCGTCTGTAAATGTAAGCGGCGGTGTTCTTCCTTATAGTTATCTATGGTCACCATCTGGAGCTACGACACAAATAGCAATCGGATTAGTCGCAGGAACACACAGCGTTTTAGTAACAGATGGTAATGGATGTACTTTAACGCGAAACTTCACAATTGGAACAACTAACACCCTTGTTGCTACTACATCTCAAGTCGATGTTTTATGCAATGGCTCATCAACTGGAAGCGCTTCTGTAACTCCATCTGGAGCTCCGGGTCCATTTACTTATGTTTGGTCGCCTTCTGTCACTAATACTGAAACAGCAGTGAATCTTAGTGCAGGAAACTATTCCGTGACCATCACTTCTTCAAATGGATGTTCTATTATCAAAAATTTTACAATTACTGAACCTACAGCAATTAATATAAATCCATCACAAACAAATGTTAGCTGTCACAGCGGAGCAAACGGATCTGCTTCTGTAATCGCAAATGGTGGAACTGGCGCCTATACCTATGCTTGGGCTCCTTCTGGAGGAAATGGTGCAACCGCAACAGGGCTTTCTGCTGGAACTTATACCGTAACAGTTACTGATGCAAACTACTGTGAAAAAACACAAAGTTTCACTATAACACAACCTGATGCACTTATTCCATCAATATCTCAAACAGATGTTTCTTGTAATGGAGGTTCAAATGGATCTGCAACAGTAAATGTAACTGGAGGAACTGGACTTTATACGTATTCTTGGTCACCATCAGGAGGAACTAATGCAACTGCCAGCGGATTATCTGCAGGAACCTACACTGTTACTGTTACAGATGCTAACTTATGTGAAGCAACAGCAACGGTAACCATTAATGAACCGCCTATTCTTAGCGCAACAATAGCCAAGACAGATGTTTTATGTAATCAAGCAAATAACGGAACAGCAACGGTAATTCCTACTGGAGGAACTGGAACTTATACATACTCTTGGTCACCATCGGGAGGAACTGCCGCAACAGCAACAGGACTAAGTCCAAATACTTACTCTGTTACTGTTACCGATGCAAATGGATGTTTTGTAACACAGTCAGTAATAATTTCAGAGCCATCTGTACTTTCTGCATCAGATTCGCATACCAATGTTTCTTGTAACGGAGGCAATAATGGTACTGCATCTGTAGTGGCAACTGGAGGAACAGGCAATTATAGCTATTTATGGGCGCCTTCTGGCGGAACTGCTGCGACAGCAACTGGCCTTACAGCTGGAACTTATACAGTAACTGTTACAGATGAAAATTCATGCTCTACAACAAATACCATAACAATTACAGAACCAGATGCTTTAACCTTAACACCAAATGCCGTAGCGGTATCTTGCTATAACGGAAGCGACGGATCGGCTACAGTTAGCGTAGCAGGCGGTACAGGCACTTATTCTTATGCTTGGTCTCCATCTGGAGGAAATGCAACAACAGCAACTGGTCTTACTGCAGGAACTTATACGGTAACTGTTACAGATGCTAATTCTTGTTCTGCAACAGCAATGGTAACCATTAATGAACCGCCTGCTCTTACAGCGACAATAGCCAAAACAGATGTTTTATGCAATCAAGCAAATAATGGAACAGCAACTGTAACTCCTTCTGGAGGAACTGGAACTTATACATACTCTTGGTCTCCATCTGGAGGAACTGCGGCAACAGCTACAGGATTAAGTCCAAATACTTATAGTGTTACTGTGACCGATGCAAACGGATGTTCAGTAACAGAATCAGTAATAATTTCAGAGCCATCTGTACTTTCTGCATCAGATTCACATACCAATGTTTCTTGTAACGGAGGCAATAATGGTACTGCATCTGTAGTTGCAACTGGCGGAACAGGCAATTATAGCTATTTATGGGCGCCTTCTGGCGGAACTGCTGCGACAGCAACTGGTCTTACAGCTGGAACTTATACAGTAACTATTACAGATGAAAATTCATGCTCTATAACAAATACCATAACAATTACAGAACCAGACGCTTTAACCTTAACTACAAATGCAGCATCGGTATCTTGCCATAACGGAAGCGACGGATCGGCTACAGTTAGTGTAACAGGCGGTACAGGCACTTATTCTTATGCTTGGTCTCCATCTGGAGGAAATACAGCAACTGCAACTGGCCTTAGTGCAGGAACTTATACAGTAACTGTTACAGACGAAAATTCATGTTCTGCGACAAATATCATAACAATTACAGAACCAGACGCTTTAACCTTAACAGCAAATGCTGTAGCAGTATCTTGCCATAACGGAAATAATGGCTCGGCTACAGTTAGCGTAACAGGCGGTACAGGCACTTATTCTTATGCTTGGTCTCCATCTGGAGGAAATGCAAGCAACTGCAACTGACCTTGCTCGCAGGAATTTATACGGTAACGGCTACAGATGCTAATTCTTGTTCCGTTTCTATAACTGTCGAAATAACTCAGCCAGCTAATCCAGTTAATTTAAATACTGCAACTATTACAGGAATAACGCAAACTGGTGCTTCATTATCTGGTACTGCATCTTCTGACGGATTAGATACTGACAAGGGAGAATGTTTAACAGAAGTTGGTTTTGTATATGCACAACATGCCTCTCCTACTATAGCCGATACTAAAATTAGTGTGACTGCTGCATTAGGAACATTTACAAACTCTTTATCAGGTCTTAGAGGAAATAGAACTTATTATGTTAGAACTTATGCTGTAAACAGTAACGGTTTTGTTAATTATGGAAATGAAGTAAGTTTTACAACAGAAAAATATACGCTTACTATAAATGCAGAAGCAGGACATACCAAAGTTTATGGTACAGCCGATCCGGTATTCAATTACACGGCTTTAGGTTTTGCAAACGGAGATACAAACTCAATACTTACAGGTCTTCTTTCAAGAGATGCTGGCGAAAATGTTGGAAAATATAACATTAAGCTAGGATCAATTAGTGCTGGTGCTGATTATATAATTGAGTTTACTGGTGCAGAATTTGAAATTACTAAAGCTAACCAAACTATCACTTGGAACCAAACTTTAGAATTTGGATGTTTAGATTCTGATATCGTAACCTTAACTGCAACAGCAGATAGCGGATTACCAATTTCTTATACCATTGCAAATACAGCTTTAGGAACAATTTCTGGATCAACTTTAAATATTACAGGTTCAGGAAATTCAACCATTACTGCAACGCAAAATGGAGATCAGAATCATAATGGAGCTACAGCCGTTGTTAAACCAATAGAAATAAGCCAATCTGGACTCGTTGTACAGCAATGGGCAAATGTGCTATTCTTTGATAACAAATCGAATAATTTTGTGGCTTGGCAGTGGTATAAAAACGGAACAGCTGTTTCTGGTGCAACACGTCAGTATTATAGCGAGGTTCTGCCTTTAAACGGTACGTATTATGTAATTGCAAAAGACAAAAACGGAAATTCAATTAAATCTTGTCCAATTGAGACTACTGGAACAATTTTTACCAAAAAGATAAAAATCTATCCAAACCCAGTTAAACCGGGAGCTCAATTTACTTTAGAATGTGATTTTAGTGATTCTCAATTAAGTGGATCTGAAGTGGTGATTTATGACATTACAGGTAAATTAGTGCAGACTATTTCAAATGTAAAAGCCAAAAATGAAATAACCGCTCCATCACAAGTTGCACTATATATTGTTGTTCTTAAATTGGCTGATGGTCAATTAAAAACAATCAACTTATTGGTTAAATAAAAATGAGATTTAATTTAAAATTACAAGCGATGAAAATTAAAACCACGATAGCCATACTTCTACTGTTTACTGTCACTATAAAAGCACAGGAAATTAATGTCAAGATTAATGGAGGTCCATCAGGAATCCTTTATGATAGCACTCTTGGAGATGGCAAACTAAAATTTGGCGGAGGAATAGGTGTCGGTTACACCTATTTCTTCAGCAGCCACTGGGGAATAATGACGGGAATTGATGCAATGTACAATCAGAACAGTTTTGAATTGCATAACGGAACTACAATCTCAACCTATGAAATCGATGACCAAACTTCTGCATTTGAGTATCAAGTTACTCCGACAAACTATAAAGAAGATCAACACTTCATTTCTATTGCAGTTCCACTTATGATGCAATATAGAACATCAATTGCGCCTCAGACACAACTGTATTTTGGAGTTGGAGGAAAAATTCTTTTTCCAGGAAAACAAACAGCAAAAGCATCAGCATCTGAGTTGCAATTGAGCGGTTATTATCCTGACATAAATCTCTTGATTGATGATTTGCCTTCTCACGGATTTGGTAAAGTAACCAATTGGCAAGATAAAACAACAGTAAACTTAGATCCTTCTTTTCTTTTAAGTGTAGAAACTGGTCTTACTTTCAAACTAAAAGAAAAAACGCAACTTTATACTGGCATATATCTAGATTACGGTTTAACAGAAATGGCAAAAGAAAATCCAGATGTTAATATAGTTGCTTACAGTCCAAACGGGATTGATAATATTCAGGCAAATGGTACAAGCGGCAATAGAAAAATTGTTCAAGAAAGCCGTTACTTCTCTGCAGGTATTCAACTGAAATTAGGTTTTATGCTAACTAAAAACAAACCAGAACCTGTACCGCCAAAAGAAGAAATCGTGACCAAGACAGAAGCTCCTGTTCAAGAAGCGGCTCCTGTACAGCAGAAAGTTGTTGAAGCTCCACCAGCAAAAAAAGAACTTACACCAACTGAACGCACATATGTTGAAAAACCTCTTGCTTTCCAAGAAGTTGGCAACACTAATGTAACGCCTGAATTGGCTACAAGATTAGACGAAATTGCTAAAATTCTAAAATCAAATAAAGATACAGATCTTAATATTACAGGATATACTTGCGATATAGGAACTGAAGAACGCAATCTTGAAATTGGAATGAAAAGAGCTCAGGCAGTTTCCGATTATTTACAGAATAAAGGAATTGAATCTAATCGTATGCATTTATTTTCAAAAGGTGAAAGCGAACCTTTAGTTCCAAATATTCCAGTAGAGAATAGACCTCTAAACAGAAGAGTTTCACTTACTCTGATAGACGCAAAATAATTTTTTTAATCCACAATTGTATAAAGCATGATGCAAGAGTTTAACTCTTCATCATGCTTTATCTTTTTATAAATTTTCCCTTATCATACTTTTATTTCAAAATTTCATTAGAATATATTTTGATTCGAAAAAATAATTCAAAAGCTAACATTTATCATATTTCCTTTCCTCTTTAATACTTTTATTTGCCTTAATAAAAACAAAACCAAATACTTAACCAATTTTTCAAAATGCAATAATTGTTTTATCATGCACATTGATACTGATTTGCTTTATACTTGGGGAGCTGTGGCTAAAAAAGTTCCTAAAAACTCAATTATTTTTTTTGAAAATGATGTTGCTCTCTCTTATTTTCAAATTTTAGAAGGAACAGTAAAAATGAGTTATACCAACGAAGATGGCAAAGATCTGACGGTTGGTATTTTTAATGAAGGAAATAGTTTTGGCGAACCGCCACTTTTTATCGGACAACCCTACCCTGCTACAGCAATTGCGCAAACAGATTGTATCATTTTAAAATTATCCAAAAACAGCTTTTTTTCTTTTCTCGAAGAAAATCCAGAAATACAATTTAGGATACTCAAGCTATTTGCATGGAAAATCTATAACAAAATTGTCTTTTCTAAAAATATAGTCAATCATAAACCAGAATATCGCATTCAATATTTTTTAGATAATCTAAAAAAACAAAATAACGTAGCCACATCAATAAAAATGAAAATTCCATACACAAGACAAGAAATTGCTGACTTTACAGGACTGCGGGTAGAAACCGTAATACGCACATTGTCACTTATGAGTAAAAACAAAAAAATTGAAATTATAGATCATAAATTGTTTTACTAATTTCCTGTCTTATGATTTGAATCATACCAAACCAACACGGTTTTTTCTTCTTTTGTAAAAGGTTAAAAGAAATTATTAATTCAGTTCTAATAGCTTTAAAAATAAAAACGGGAACTTTTTTAGTTCCCGTTTTTGTATTAAGAAATGACTTTATTCATCATTAATTTTGAAATATTCTCTGCCCGCACTTTTATCTCATCAGCATTTTCTCCTTCAAACAAATCATCGACTGTTTTTTTCCAAAGCTTTGTCCAATGTTTAAAATGAGTTTCTGCAAGTCTACTTTTTGATCTAACATTCGATGTTTCAGCATCGGGTTGCCTTCAAAATTCCCAGTATGAAAAAGAATATTATCCCAAAAATCGTACATAATCGGCAAGTGTTTCTGCCAATTGACCATAGCCACTTCTGTAAACAAATACCCAATTGTTGAATCTGATTTTACTTTCAAGTAAAAAGCATCTACCAATACAATTATATCATCTTTATTTTTAATATCTGTTTTCATATTTCTTTTGTTCTGAATAAATAATAAAAAATTAAAGATCCTTACGGACAAATTTTCTAACCGAAATTAAAAACGGAACTGCTATCCACAAAACAAGCAGTAAAAAAGAAATCAGCAACCCGATAGTTGTTCCGAAAAAATCTTTAAAAATAGCACCTGTATAACCCATCATAGCAGATTGATCTAAGTGCAGTAATATTTGTATTCTGGCCAAATCAATCGGACTAGAAGCTGTAATTCCTACCATAGCTTCTTCAATTGGATATTCTACAAACTGAAACAATAAGAACAATACCAGCGCATCAAATAATATAGCAAAATACATCCAAAATAAAATGGCCAAACCTATTCCTTTTGCTTTATCTCGAGTTAAAATACAGCTCAAAAAAGCCAGTGACACAAAAACAACAGAAATTAAACTTCCAGACAGAACCATCATCAATCCTGCCATTCCTGGCGCATTTACCAAAAGAGGAATTCCTGCTCCAAGAAAAAAAGCCAAAAGCATTGCAATAGAAAGTCCTGTAAACAAACTAATCCAGATTTTCTTTCTTTTGATAGGCTGACTCAGCAAAAGCTCTATAAATTCTGAACTATTGTAAATATAAATAGTTGAAAAAAGAATAGATACCAACGGAACGGTAAATAAAATAACATTCAAAATAGTCAGTAAACCTTTGGCTGTATTGTCTTCAAGCATAAAAGATCCCCAAGAAAGCAACGCTAGAATTAGAGCATAACTCACAACAATCTTATTTTTAAGAATATCCAATAAGACAATTTTAATTATTCTGTTCATGCTGTTTTTCTTTTAATATTGTCGCAATAGATTTTGAAATTTTGTTTTCTCCGGTTGATTCCAAAAGATCTTTAATCGTTTTATGAAAATGTACTTTTCCGTCTTGCATAAAAATGATTTGAGTAATCATATCATCTAATTCACTCAATAAATGCGAAGTGATCAAGATTAGTTTTCCTTTGCTTTTCTCTTTAATGATTTTCTCCTTCAAGATTTCAGCCGCCAACGGATCAAGGCCTGCGGTTGGTTCGTCTAGAATTAAAACATCAGGATTAAAAAGGAAAGCCAATGTTGCACTTACTTTTTGTGTTGTTCCGCCAGAAAGTGTCCTCATTTGTTTGTCGCTCATTTTATCCAATTTGAAAGCTTTTATCAAATCTTCATCCAATTCCTTCTTCGAATTTCGAATCTGCTTGATCATTTCTATAATCTGAGAAATGGTCATATTATCAGGATAACGGCCAATTTGTGGCATGTACCCAATAGTATTTCGATATTCAAATTTCTTTAAGATCGATTCTTCATGAAGTAAAATATCACCACTATCAGGCAATACCATTCCTAAGATCGATTTTATCAAAGTTGTTTTTCCACAGCCGTTTGGACCAATAAGCGCAATGCATTCTCCTGCTTTAAACTCAAGGTTCACATCTTGCAAAACCTGCAGTCTTCCAAATTTTTTATTTATATTTTTTAAAGTAATCATAATACAAGAGATTTCATTTCGGGAGATTCATCTACAAAATTGTCGGGTGTTATGCTCGGAAGGATTTTTTCTGATTTATCCAAAAGCGTAATCATAAAACTTCGGAACAAAAGCATAGCCGAAGGATTGTTTTCTGTAATAACAGCAAAAAGACTCAGCGGATGAAAAGGCACATCGCCAATCCCGTCCCGATTTAAATCGTAGCCTTCATATTTATCCCAATAATTATTATTGAAATGATTTAGAACAAGGCTTCCGTTAGTACTGATATCGAAAGTATTGGAAAGAAAATTATTAAACGAAACCACATTATCCATACAGCTTGCCTGTACTTTCATTCCCCAGCCATTGTCTTTAAAAATGTTCTTTTCCAATTTTACACGGCTTGTTCCTTCCATATAAATTCCAGAAGTATTGCGGATAAATTTATTTCCAACAATATAGCTATCCGAAATTTCTTTGAGCAGTAAACCATAAGCAGCGTCGCCCCAGTTCTCTTCAAAATAATTGTTGAACATTTTTACATTTTTGGTAAACATAACCGCCACTCCTGCTCCATTATTTTTAAAAACATTGCCTATATAAGAATCATCATTAGAGAACATAAAGTGTAATCCGTAACGAATGTTGGCTTTAGATACATTTCGCCAAATGACAGAATTAGAAACAAACTCAAAATAAATTCCGTCACGATGACCCGAAATTCTATTTCCTATAATCTGCATACTATCGCTTTTCCAGCAATGAATGCCATTGCCAATACGCTGTTCTTCTTTTTGATAAGCTTTTATGGTATTGTTTTTTACGATGCAGTTTGATCCTTTCTGAACATAAATTCCGAAAAAATTATTATCTAGAACATTGTCTTTTACGACAACTCCGATTTTATCATATATTTTAATTCCACAAGGATCATTAAGAGAAGCATATCCTGAATTGATAACTTTAAACCCAGAGAAAACTACGCTGTCGGCTTTTATCGAAACTACTTCATATTTTTGCTGTCCATCCAGAACTGGCAAGCCTTTTCCTTGTAGAATCAATTTTTTATCTATAATAATATTGCCTTCTCGATAAATGCCTTTATTGACTATAATGGTGTCACCAGATTTGGCAAGTTCTATTGCCTTTTTAATTGTTTTAACTGACTTATCTGAACCTACTTCAATCTTTTGAGACCAGAGACAATTAAAAAACAATAGGAATGAAAGGCAAAAATGAAATTTCATGATTCAATATTTTAATTAAGATGGCATTTTATTTATTCAAAATTGCAGTCCATTCTGTTTCAACTCCTTTTGATTCTGCTTCAAAAGCTTTTGCCTCACTCTTATTAGAAAAAGCAGCAATATTTCCGTTCATTGGACTTTTTATCGTGCCACCTGAAACAAAAAAAGCGTTTTCTGCCTTTATTAATTCATTATTTTTGGCATAATCGTGTACATAATATGCTTTTATTTTGGTGTCTTTATGCTCTTTACAATAATGTGCCATACAAGCAATATCATCAAACTTGTATGCCCTTCCTTTTTCTGTAATAATTTCGGCTCCATGTCTTCCGTCACTAATTCCCATCATACAGAAATCACAGTTATCTGCATTTAATTTAATAGGAACAGCTTTGTCTCCAGAACATGAAAAAAGAAAAGCAGGAACCAGCAAAATGCCCAAGAGCCGACCAGATGGTTTAGTATATTTTTCCTTTATAATAGCGGCAAATAGCAAAGCTCCAACTACAATTAGCATCCATCCTCCAATATCCGGAATTGAATAAGCGCCAAAATTTAATAATTGTTTGTATCCAAGCATTGGTGGCTGATAAGCCATTCCGGGAACTCTAATAGCAAGCATTCGGATCTAGATTATGTCCATATTCATAATTCCATCTGTAGAAATCGCAAGCAGATAATATTCCAAACAGCACAAAAGAAAAGAAGAATACGGAGAGTCCTTTTCTATTTGATTTCCATGCACAAGCAATTGAAACAATTCCTAATCCTGCAAGAATAAACGGTAGCACTTTAAACTCAATAAAATCTTCTGTATGCAAAGTTTTCATTCCAATGTAATGATTCAATCCGTTTATAATATCAATATCGCCTGCAATCTTAGAAGCATGAAGTTTTAATACCAAACCTTCAGGATATTGGGGTGCCGTAAGTTCAATTTTCCAAATAGGAAAAAATACAGCTCCAATTAATAAAAGCCCTGATAAAAACAGCATAACTTTAGAAAAAGGGGATAGTTTTTTATTTTTCATAATAATTCAAAATAAAAGGGAACAAAGAATACTTTGTTCCCTTATGGTTACTGACTATTCTTTTGGTAAATTGGTACCTACACTATAAGTAATCGGAACGTTGCTTCCTGCTGGCGAAACTCGCACATAACCTTGCATTTCTTGGTGCAATGCACTGCAGAAGTCTGTACAATAGAATGGGAATATTCCTTTTTTCTCAGGAACCCATTTTAATGTTAAGGTTTCTCCTGGCATGATTAGCAATTCGGCGTTGTTTGCTCCTTTGATAGCAAATCCGTGAGGAACATCCCAGTCTTGCTCAAGATTGGTAACATGAAAATACACTTCGTCTCCAACGCGAATTCCTTCGATATTATCTGGTGCAAAGTGCGAACGAATACAAGTCATATAAATATGTACCTTATTGCCTTCTCGAACCACTTTAGATTCTTTTTCCCCTTTAGTTGCAAAAGGATGTTTGTTGGCAAGCAATATCATAATATTTCAGCTGTCCGTTATTTCTAACTTTATCTGCTGGAATACCTTGTGCGTAGTGTGGTTCTCCAATAGTTGGGAAATCCAAAAGCAATTTCATTTTATCTCCGCTAATATCAAACAACTGTGCACTTTGAGCTAATTCTGGTCCAGTTGGCAAGAAACGATCTTTGGTAATTTTGTTGTAAACCACCATGTATTTTCCAAATGGTTTTTCTGTATTTCCACCAGGAACCATTAAGTGTCCAGGAGAATAATAAGTTGCTTTTCTGTCTAAAACTTTTAAGTCTTTGATGTTCCATTTTACAACCTCAGATGAAACGAACATTGTAGTATAAGCATTTCCTTTTCCGTCAAATTCTGTATGCAGAGGTCCTAAACCAGGTTTTTGAACTTCACCATAAAGTGTCGCTTCATATTTTACAACTGGAATTCCTGCATAAGAACCATCGAATTGTTTTTTAGCAATTGCATCTTTTAATTTTGTGAAACTAAACACTGGAATCAAAGTCGCCAATTTTCCACTTCCGATAATATATTCTCCTGTTGGATCTATATCACAGCCGTGAGGCGATTTCGGACAAGGAATCATATAACAGATATCTTTCAACTCAGAAGCATCTAGAGTTAAAACCTCATTCATGATTACAGATTTAGCACTTTGAGTTTTTTCATCCCAAGTATTATGGGCATATTTTGCAGGAATTCGTTTTCCTTTTCCAGCTTTAATATATTCTTCTGCTTTTTTCCAGTTTACCGCCATGATAAAATCCTTATCATTTTTAGAAGCATTAACTTCCAATAAGGTATTGGCTTGTTCTGTATTATAGCAAGAGAAGAAAAACCATCCGTGAGATTCTTTTTTTCCTGGGTGGCTAAGATCAAAATTCACACCTGGAGCAACGATTTGGAAAGAAAGATCCAATTGACCTTCTTTACCAATTTTTACGAAACTAAGATATCCTTTAAAGTTTTTCTTGTACGTATTAATAGGTACATCGCCATTATCATTATCTGGCGGCACACTAAAACGGCTTGCTCCTACCACATATTCCGTATTCTCAGTAATAAATGGTGAAGAGTGATTACCCGCACAGTTTGGAAGCTCAATAATTTCGGCAGTCCTAAACGTTTTCAAGTCAATACGTGCAATACGTGGCGTATTGTTCGCATTAGCGAAAATCCATCGTCCATCAACTTCTCCGTTTGTTTGCGATAAATCCAAGTGATGCTGATCGTCCCAAGGCACATAACCGTGTGAAGTATTCAACATTGGTTTTGTTTCTTCGCTGTATCCATAACCACTTTGCGGATCTTCAGAAAATACAGGCATTACTCTTAACAATCTTCCGCTCGGAAGTCCGTAAACACTGACCTGACCGCTAAAACCGCCCGATACAAAGTTGTAAAATTCATCATATTTTCCGGGTGCCACATACACTTTTTGGGCGGCATCGCCTTCAACAGCGTCTGTAGAGTCTTTCGGTTTGCACGAAACAAACAAAGCACACCCTAACGTAACAACGAAAATCGATTTTAAAAATTTATTTTTCATAAGGCTATTATTTTGATTTTGATTCCTTTTAATTATTTCACTCCATCATTCTGGCGCATATATTCCAAAATAGATCTTGCTTCATCTTCTGTTAATCCCTGATTAGGCATACGAATCATGCATAGCTCTAATTGTGCCTGCAATTCTGGATCTTTGTCAATCATTGGATCTGGATTGGTAATAAAATTCATGATCCATTGAGGAGTTCTTCTTTTTGTTACCCCTTTCCATCCAGGACCAACTAATTTTTCGTCTGTTGGTTTATGACAGGAAGTACATTTTACTTCAGCAGTTTTAAGTCCTTTTTCAGCTAATGCTTTATCCAAAGAAGCTCCTAATTCAACTGTTTCATACTTACCAAGACCTCTTTTTGGATCGTAAGATTCTGCATCAGCTGTTTTCTCAGCTGCAGCTGGAGTAGAAAAATCCTGATCGGTGTTTGACTTTTCTTTCCCGCATGATGTGAGCAGAATAAAACCAAACATTGTTAATAAGAATAGTTTGTTCATTACTTTGTTTTTTACTTGTTAAACTTTTGATCAAAATTCTAAAACTTGTTTTTAGTAAAGTATGATTGCAATCATATCCTCAAAAAAAAGTTCATAATACCTTCGTATTCTCAAAAATCGACAAGCAATGAAGTTTTGTGTTTACATATTTTTATTTGCAGTGGTATTTCGCCCAGCATTTCCATTTCTGGATTATGTGGTCAACTACCATTACATCGCAACTGAATTATGCGAAAACAAAAATGCTCCAGAATTGCATTGTAACGGAAAATGTCATTTGAAAAAAGAACTGGCAAAAAGCTATAAAAACGATACTCCAGCTTCTAACGAAAAGAAAAGTGAAACAGCAGAAACTGTGATTCTGTTTATGGTACAAATCCCAGTATTCTCTTTTGAAAAAAATAGAGCTTCTACTTTTATAGTAAATGCATTTTATAATAACTTATATTCTCATTTAGAGGCCGTCAATATCTTCCGCCCTCCGATTTTCATTTGATTTTTATTTCATTCTTTTCCTTCTATCGAATTCATTCGACAGACCTTTTATTATCATTATTTAAATTAAAATCTCATGAAAATTTTAAAATACACAGCCATTTTATTTTTAGCAATTACCACATTCTCTTGCTCTTCTGACGACGATTCTTCTTCAATTCCACTTGATGAAACAAGCGGACTTCATAAAATACAGGAAATCGCAAATGATACTCATATTATAGAATTGTACTCATCAACAGGTTCTCTAGTTCAAGGATATAATCATATTTCGCTTCGAATAAAAGACAAGAAAACCAACAATTATATTACAGATACAAAACTTGAATGGACACCGCTTATGCACATGAGCATGATGCAAGCATTCTTGTCCAAAATCAGTTGTTACTAAAGTATCAGACAAAAAGACTTTATACGAAGGCGATATCATTTTTCAGATGGCACAAAATGCAACAGAATATTGGGAACTCACTTTTAATTACACCGTTAATAATGTTACCTATACTGCAGCAGACAAAATAAATGTTCCTGCATCGGCAAAACGAACTGTAAGCTCTTTTAAAGGAAGCGACGCAAGCAATTATCTAATTGCCTATATCGCACCATCTTCTCCAAAAGTGGCAATAAACGACATGACAGTAGGGATTTACAAAATGAAGGATATGATGAATTTTGAGGCAGTAAACAATTTCAAAGTTAAAATCGATCCAAGAATGCCGAGCATGGGGAATCACGGTTCTCCAAACAATACAGATTTGCTTCAATCTGAAACTAATAGTTTTTATAAAGGAAAACTTTCTTTGACCATGACTGGATATTGGAAAATAAATCTTCAAGTTCTTAACGACAAAAACGAAACTATCAAAGGAGAACCTGTTACAACAGACAATCCATCAAGCAGTCTTTATTTTGAGATTGAATTTTAAACTTAAAAAATAACAAGAAAGAGGCATAACACAATTTGTCTCTTTCTATTAAAGTATGAAATGATGAAAAATCTAACAGCAACCTTCTTGGCTGTATTTTCAACAATATGCTGGGCGCAGGAAAAACCAAATGATAGTCTAGAAACCGTAAAGCTTAATGAAATAATTGTCATTGGAAGCAAACCTACTTTACATCTAAAACAATCAAAATCATTAACCTCTGTAGAAGAATATCTCTCAAAATCATCAAAAATTAATATGATTAAAAGAGGTGCCTATGCTTGGGAACCACTTATAAATAACATGGCTACAGAACGCACTGTGATTACGATTGACGGAATGCGCATATTTGGCGCATGTACCGACAAAATGGATCCGATTACTTCTTATGTTGAGGTTTCAAATTTGGCCGAAGCCACCGTAGCGTCTGGACAGCAGGCAAGCTGTCACGGTGCAGGAATTGGCGGATCTGTCGATTTAAAACGGAATCAGTTTAGTGATAAAATTACAGGCTGGAACGGCAGTTTAAATTCTGGTTTTGAAAGCAATAATCTTCAAAAAATTATTGGTACGTCTTTAGGGTATAATGATTCTCGATTTTATACCCATATCGATTTTATGCATCGTGATGCCGATAATTATAAAGCTGGTGGCAATAAAGAAGTCCCTTTTTCTCAATTTACCAAATACAATATTTCTGCTACTGCTGGATATTTTATAAACAAACAAAATCTTTTGGAAGCTTCTGTAATTTATGACAAAGCGACAAATGTGGGCTACCCTGCCCTTCCTATGGATGTTTCTTTAGCCGAAGCTAAAATTGTATCTCTAAGTTATAAATATGTGCCAAAATCTAACCTTATAACAAACTGGGAAACAAAAGGCTATTACAATTCTATAACTCATAAAATGGACGATACCAAAAGACCAAATGTACCGATACACATGGATATGCCTGGATGGTCTGATACTTATGGTTATTATTCGAGAATTAAAGGAAAAATTAAAAACCATACTTTTCTAGCTGACTTGAATGGTTTTTATAATAAGTCAATTGCAGAGATGACCATGTATCCGACAGATCCTAATGAAAATCTGATGTTTATGTATACATGGCCCGATGTCAGAACTTTATATAACGGATTGTCTTTAGAAGATAACATACAAATTTCCGAAAAAGATCATCTGAGAATTGGCGCAAATCTCGGATTCCAGAATAATACCGTAGCAAATGATTTCGGATTAGCGAGTCTCCGCATTTTTTATCCTGATATGGATGCTTCAAAGGACCGTTTTCTAAAAAGCTTTGCCGCAAATTACACCAAAATTGAAGAGCAGTTTGAGTTCGGATTTGGGTTGGCTTACGCCGAAAGAGCTCCTTCAGTTTCTGAAGGCTACGGATTTTATCTGTATAACAGCAGTGATTTTTATGATTATATAGGAAATCCTAATCTAAAAAATGAAAATGCTCTTGAGGGAAACTTTTCAATTGGCTATAAAAAATCGCAAATCACAGCAAAAATTACAGGATCCTATTTCTATTTTTCAAATTATATAATAGGCAAAATTGATTCAAATACGCTTCCTATGACTATTGGTGCTTCTGGAGTAAAAAGATATGAGGCCATTGACAATGCCAAAATATTCAATACTGATTTTAATCTGACTTACGATTTTCTGAAAAATTGGCAATTCAAATCGCAACTCACTTATAGTTCAGGAAAAGATAATGAAGGAAATAATCTACCATTTATAAGTCCAATTAAATACAGCGCTGGAATCGATTTTAAGAAAGAAAAATTTAATGCTGGAATTAATGCTTTAGGAAATCTGGCCCAAAATGAATTTGCAAAAGTGTACGGACAAACTAAAACTCCAGATTATCTCATTTTTGGACTTAATGCAGGCTATACTTTCAATTGGAGCCAAAACAAATTAAAAATACAAACCGGTGTAGAAAATATTTTTGACAAATATTACACCACTTATGCCGACTGGAATAAAATTCCGCGAATGGGTCGAAATGTCTTTGTAAATCTCAGCTTCTCTTTTAATTAGAATTCAATTCTCAAGATTAACATATACAAACAAATATAAAACAGTATGATTAGAATCATGTTTTGAAAAAAATGATGATAATATATTTACCCTATTAAAATTATGTATTAAAATATATTTTAATACAGGCTTAAAAATAAACACCATCAGCTTTATAGGTTAGCGAAGCTGAAAATTCAAAGAATTAAAAATGAACAAGAACTTTTTAGTACAGGAAATAATCCGATTGAAAAAGGAAAAAAATGCTGTTATCCTGGCTCATTATTATCAAGATGAGGATATTCAGGAAATAGCAGATTTTATTGGAGATAGTCTTGAACTGGCAAAAAAAGCTCAAAATACAAATGCTGATATTATTGTTTTTGCAGGAGTCCACTTTATGGCAGAAACAGCAAAAATTTTAAACCCAGACAAAAAAGTAGTGTTACCCGATTGGAACGCTGGCTGCTCTCTTGCCGACGGCTGTCCGCCTGAAGATTTTAGAGTATTCAAAGAACAGCATCCCGATCATATTGTGGTCACTTACATCAATTGTTCTGCCCAAATAAAAGCTATGAGCGATTTAGTCTGCACATCGGCAAATGCAAAAAAGATAATCGAATCTATACCAGCAGAACAAAAAATCATATTTGCTCCAGATGAAAACTTGGGCAAATACCTTCAAAAAGAAACCAAACGCGAACTGGTCTTATGGAAAGGCTCTTGTGTTGTGCATGAAGCCTTTTCATTAGACAAACTAATTGAAATATATAACAAAAACCCGACTGCAAAAATTGCGGCACACCCTGAATCTGAAGAACATATTTTAAAAGCGAGACATTACATTGGCTCGACTTCGGGAATTATTAATTTCATTAAAACGGATCCTGTCTGCCGTTTTCATTGTGGCCACAGAAGCCGGTATCCTGCATGAGCTTTCAAAAGCTGTACCCGATAAAACGCTGATTCCGGCTCCTACCACAGATCACAATAGCTGTGCCTGCAGTGAATGTGCTTATATGAAAATGAATACACTCGAAAAACTGTATTTATGCCTCAAAAATGAAAGACCAGAAATGCTAATTAAAGACGAGCTGAGAATAGAAGCCTTAAAGCCTATTAAAAGAATGCTCGAACTATCATAAAAAATGCAATAACCTTAAATCAAAATAACATGCTTAAAACAGATATACTTATCATCGGTTCTGGTATTTCGGGATTATTTTTTGCTATGAAAACAGCAAAAAAACGCCCAGACTTATCTATTGTTATAATGACGAAAGAAACAGCCAAAAATACCAATACACAGCTTGCTCAAGGCGGTATTGCTGTAGTGACAGACCTAATAAAAGACAGTTTTAACAAACACATACATGATACGCTTCGTTCTGGCGGAGGCCTCTGCGATAGAGAAGTTGTTAATATGGTTATCAAACAAGCTCCCGAAAGACTTCGAGAACTAATCGAAATAGGTGCTTCTTTTGATAAAAATGAAAAAGGACAATGGGATCTAGGTTTAGAAGGCGGGCATTCACAACATAGAATATTACATCATAAAGATAGCTCCGGACAGGAAATCGAGCAGAAACTGCTCAAAATAATCAAGAAAATGCCCAATATTGAGCTCTTAGAAAATCATATGGTCATTGACTTAAATACCGAAACAAAAAAAGCTAAAACTACTTGTACCGGGGCATTTTTCTTTGAAAAGAAACACAACCGAATTAAATACATTAGAGCAAGAACTGTTATTTTGTGCACAGGCGGATGCGGTCAACTTTTTGAAAACACAACAAATCCAAAAATAGCAACAGGAGACGGATTAGCGATTGCAGCTCGTGCAGGTGCCGAAATTACTGATATGCAATACATTCAGTTTCATCCAACAGCTTTATATACAGGAAAAGAGAATCCGTTGTTTTTGATTTCCGAAGCTGTTAGAGGCTTTGGTGCTCATATAGTAAATGAGGAAGGAAAAAGATTTTTATTCAAATATGATATTCGAGGCGAATTGGCTACACGAGATATGGTTTCAAGTGCCATTAGTAAGGAGCTTCAAATAAGCGGAAAAAATCATGTTTATTTAGATTGCAGGCATTTAGATGCTAAAGCTTTTGCAAATCAATTTCCTGTCATCACGGCACATTGCAATGAATTAGGTATTAGACCTGAAAAAGATTTAATTCCAGTTGTTCCTGCTGCACATTATCAGTGTGGCGGAATTAAAGTAGACCAAAATGGAGTTACCTCAATAAAAAATCTTTACGCAATTGGGGAATGCGCTAGAACAGGTCTTCATGGTAAAAATCGTCTCGCATCAAACTCTCTTCTTGAAGGTTTAGTCTTTGCACATCAGGCTTCAGAAAATGTAGATAAAACTATTGCCGAATTTATCTTTTCATCACAAATACTAATTCCGAAATTTCCAAAGGCGCATCAAGTTGATGATTATCTTGCTTTTGAAATACTTAAAAAAGAATTGCAAAAACTGGTTACTTCATTTTACACAAGTGAAGAACGTGATGCTGAGTTAGCTTTTGAAAAAATAAAAGAGCTTCATAATTATGCCGTTTCGCTTACAGAAGCCCACGAAATTACGATTCCATTTATCGAATTTTCGAACATGATTGCCGCTTCTTTGTTAATCATTAAACAATGTAAAGCTGCAGAAGACCAAAAAATATGCTGAAACCATAAAAAATCTATACCCCCAACCATTATGAAACTAACAAGTAAAACAACCATTGGTGAAATCGTCGCAGATGATTTCAAAACAGCGACCATTTTTACAAAATTCCATATTGATTTCTGTTGCAAAGGACATCGAACTATCGAAGAAGTCTGCAAAAAAAGAGATATAGAAGAAAGTGTTCTTATTGAGCATATCGAAAAAGCAAGAAACAGTTCTGCCAATCAGTCTTTTGATTACAAAAGCTGGTCTGCAGATATGATTGCAGATTATATAACAAAAACTCATCATAGATATGTTACAGAAAAGTCCCCTGTTATATTGGAGTATTTAAATAAATTATGCGGTGTTCACGGTGCGATTCATCCTGAGCTTCATGAAATTCATACTATTTTTTCAAAAACGTATTTAGATCTGACGGCTCATATGAAAAGAGAAGAGTTGGTTGTTTTTCCTTTTATTAAAAAAATGAAAGCCGCACACAGTAAAGGTACAGAACTGGAAACACCGCCTTTTTTATCTATTGAAGCACCAATTGTAACCTTAAAAGATGATCATGTTACAGAAGGACAACGCTTTAAGAGAATTGCGGCATTAACCAATAATTATACACCGCCAGTTGACTCATGTAACACTTATAAAGTAGCTTTTCTAATGCTAGAGGAATTTGACAAGGATTTAAAAAAGCACATTCATCTGGAAAACAACATCTTGTTTCCAAAAGCAATTGAGCTTGAAAAAACATTTGAAAAAGTGTCATAAATAAAAACGAAACCATGGAAAAATATGTAATAAAACGCAATGGAGATTATAAGCCTTTTGAAGCTTATAAAATTCAGGATGCCATTCAAAAAGCCTTTCAGAGCGTCAGTCAGCCTGTCGACAAAAGAATTTACAATACTGTTCTTTCTGGTCTTGAGGTAAAGTTTTCGTGGCCTGTAGAAGAAATTCAGGACATGATTGAAAGAGTGCTTTTTGAAAACGGATATTTCCAAACCATGCGTTCGTTTATAATTTATCGCCATACGAGAAAATTACAGCGAGAACATATTAATGGTTTAAACGATGACACCACTTATATAGACAGTACACAAACTGTTGAAGAATACATTAATCAATCAGATTGGCGAATTAATGCTAATGCGAATATTTCGTATTCAAACGCGGGACTAGTCAGTAATACCGCTGGAAAAGTAATCGCTAATTATTGGCTGGATAAAATATACAATAAAGAAGAAGGTTCTGCTCATAGGAATGGCGACATACACATCCATGATTTGGATTGTCTTACCGGATACTGCGCTGGTTGGAGCTTGCGTGTGCTGTTAAATGAAGGTTTTAACGGCGTGCGTGGCCGTGTCGAGAGCAGACCTCCTTCTCATTTTAGAGAAGCATTAGGCCAAATGGCTAATTTCTTAGGAATTCTGCAAAGCGAATGGGCAGGCGCCCAAGCTTTCAGTTCTTTTGATACCTATTTGGCTCCTTATGTTTTTAAAGATCAGCTTTCTTATGATGAAGTTTTAAAAGGAATCAGAAGTTTTGTTTACAATTTAAATGTTCCAGCACGCTGGGGACAATCCCCTTTTACAAATATTACATTGGATTGGAATGTGCCAGAAGATTTAAAAGAACAGATTCCGACCCGAAATGACGAACATTTATTTTTAAAGGTCACTGATGAAAATCTGATTTTGGAAGCTAAAAACAGAGGCGTTTCAAAACTGATAGATCTGAAATATGCTGATTTTCAAAAAGAAATGAATCTCATCAATAAAGCCTATTATACCATTATGACAGAAGGTGATGCAAACGGACAGCCGTTTACCTTCCCGATTCCAACAGTAAATATTACTGAAGATTTTGACTGGAATGGAGAAAATGTCGATTTGCTTTTTGAAAACACAGCTAAAATTGGTTCATCTTATTTCCAGAATTTTATTGGAAGCCAATATCTATTGGATGATAACGGGAATCGAATCGAAAATCCAGAAGCTTATAAACCAAATGCTGTACGCAGTATGTGTTGTCGTTTACAACTCGATTTAAGAGAATTGCTAAAACGCGGAAACGGTCTTTTTGGAAGTGCTGAAATGACGGGAAGTATTGGCGTGGTAACCATTAACATGGCGCGTCTCGGATATTTGCATAAAGGAAATATCATTACTTTATTTGAACACTTAGATGAATTGCTTCAAATAGCTAAATCGACTTTAGAAAAGAAAAGAATCTTCATCCAGCAAATGTACGACCGAGGTCTTTATCCTTACACACAACGCTATTTGAAACATTTTAGAAATCATTTTTCTACCATTGGCGTAAACGGAATGAACGAAATGGTTGTGAATTTTTCTGAAGGAAAACAAAATATAACCGACACTTCGGGAATACATTTCGCGACAGAAATTCTAGATCATATTCGACTTCGAATGAAAGAATTTCAAGAAGAAACAGGAAACCTTTACAATCTAGAAGCGACGCCAGCTGAAGGAACAACGTATCGTTTTGCAAAGGAAGATAAAAAACGCTTTCCAGAAATTCTGCAAGCGGGACAAAATGAAAATATATACTATACGAATAGTTCACAAATTCCAGTCGATCATACCGATGATCCCTTTGAAGCCTTATTGCTTCAAGATGAATTACAATGCAAATATACTGGCGGTACAGTTTTGCATCTTTATATGAGAGAAAAAATAAGCAGTCCAGAAGCCTGTAAAAACTTCGTTAAAAAAGTTCTCACCAACTTTAAACTGCCCTATATAACCGTAACACCAATTTTCAGCATCTGCCCTATTCATGGCTACTTAAATGGGGAACATGAATATTGTCCAAAATGCGACGAAATTTTGCTCAATAAAAACAATCAAAAACACTTGGCTTATGAAAACGAAAACGCGTAAGATTCTAGAAGAAAATAAATCGCAAAGAAGTAAATGTTTGGTTTACACACGTGTAATGGGATATCACAGACCTGTAGAAAGTTTTAATATTGGAAAAAAAGGTGAACACCAACAGCGTACACATTTCGAAGAAACCATTATCTATTAAAGGAATATTTAGCCTCACGCCTTTTACTTTATTAGATTATCCGCATAAAACGGCCTGCATTGTGTGGTTTGCAGGCTGTAACATGCGGTGTTTATACTGCTATAATCCTGATATTGTTTTAGGAAAAGGAAAAATAGATTTTGATTCTGTTCTTTCCTTCCTAAAAACTCGAAAAGGATTATTAGACGGCGTAGTATTAAGTGGTGGCGAATGCACTTTACACAAAAAAATAATTGATTTTATAAAAGAAATCAAAACAATGGGATTTGCGGTGAAAATAGATACCAACGGTTCCAACCCAAAAATATTGAATAGCCTGATTCATGATCAATTAATTGATTATGTCGCGTTAGATTTCAAAAGTCTTCCTCATACCTTTAAACACCTAACGCAATCAGGCTTATTTTCTGAATTTGAAGAAAGCCTTTCTATTTTAATTCGGTCCAATATTCCATTTGAAGTTCGCACTACTTTTCATTCTTCTTTAATTACAAAGAATGATTTTGTGAATATGATAAAATATCTTGAATCTAAGCATTTTGAAGGAAACTATTATGTGCAACACTTTATGAATAATGTGCCAACACTTTCAAAACTAGACCTTTCAAATAAAGAAATACAATTTAAAAACTTCTCAACTCCAAAAATAAAAGTTATTTTTAGAGATTGACAACTCAAAATGAACACGTTATGACTTTGCATCATTTTGTATTAATACTTCATCTTTTGGCAGCCACAATCTGGGTTGGCGGTCATTTGCTTTTAGCTATTTGCTACCTTCCAACAGCATTGAAGAAAAAAGATCCTAAGATTATTTTAAATTTCGAAAAAAAGTATGAAAAACTCGGAATGTCTTCTCTTGCTTTACTTATTATAACTGGAATCTGGATGGCGTATGATTTTGGAATTAAAGCCGAAACCTGGTTTCACTTTTCTAGCGGATTTGAAAAGGTAGTTTCAATAAAACTGATTTTGCTTTTCTGCACTTTCTTTTGTGCGGTTTGTGCACAATTTTTCATTATTCCAAAACTTAAGCCTTATAATATCAATAAAATGGCCGTCATTATATTAACTGTTACTTCAATTGGTGTTGCAATGCTAGTTTTGGGGGCAACGTTGCGTTATGGCGGAATTTAAAGTAACTAAAATCTTAGATCAAATACAACTAAAAAAAAACAGCCTAACGGCTGTTTTTCTATGCTTATTACTATAAATCAATTAACTATCTAAAAATTAATCTTTGATAATTTTTCCTTCTTGTTTAAAACCATTTTGATCCGTAATGACATAAACGTATATTCCTTTAATAAATTTCTCAACATTAATTTCAGAGGTGATCTTAGCGTCTTTAATTAAAACTCTACCTTCAGAATCAAATAAGGAAATAACATATTTTCCTAAGTTTTTACCTGTAAAGTTTAATACAGATGTTGTTGGATTAGGAGAAACAATAATCTCGTACTTACTTTCAGATTCTGTTTCGTCGGCAGTTGCGGCTATCCTTTCAGGACTTGGACCTGAATTACATGCGTTACAGCCAGCAAAAGAAGATGATAAAATACCGCTGATAGGTTTAACAAAGCAAAAAACAGTATTGTTTGCATTAAAATTGATAGTAATTGTTGTTGAAGTGCCATCTGTAAATCCTATTTGTGCAGTGTAATTTTTTGTTTTGCATATGGCATTATTTGTTTGTAAATAAAATGATGCGCAATATAGATTGCAAACAGAAGAAAAATTATACGTAATACAGCTGCCTTGAACAGGAGTAGTACATTTTATAGGAATTTCGAAACGCAATCCATTTGCAAATCCTTCAGCTACAGAGTTGCAACAGTTATTTAAAGTAGTAATAAATTCGGTATTTGTAGCATTCATACTACCAGCTAAGTAGCTATCACATTCACCATTTAACTCACCAGTTACAAAATAGGGATTAATGCTAGTTCCAGCTGACGAAATTTTAATTTTAATAGGAGTGTTTAATGGTGCTCCAGCTCCAGAACTATTTATATACCCACCAGCTAAATTTATATTATGTTCATAGTAAATAACGGTGCCTGCCACATTGCTAATAGTTAACGTTGAACCACTTGATGTGGCTTGACTATTTGCGTTAAATACTGCGAGAAATAAAAAAACAATTAAAAAAGTAAAATTTTTCATAATAATTTAGTTTATATTTACCTACTTTCAGTCAGTTTAGGGTCGCTGTTTCAGTTATTCCGACCAAAATTTATAATAATTAAGCAACTTGGTTAAATAGATAAAACAATATTCTTCGGGTCAATCAGCGATAGATTATATTTTTCTTCAAACAGCATATATGTACGAAAATAATTCAATAAAACAACTTTTTTGTACGTTTTCCCGTAAACAATTAACTTTTTTCATCTTTTAACATATTGTTCTACTTCATGAAAACAAAGCGTCTACATCAATCGCTTATACTATTTAGTCCAGCTTAAAAAAGGTTATTATAAATCATAAAAAAACAGCCTGAAGGCTGTTTAAGATAAGTTTTAAATATAGAGATATTTGATTTAGTATCATCAAGACATCATACCAACAAGTATTGGTCCAAAAGCGGTCAATAATATATTAGCTAATGCGTACGGAATGGTATAGCCTAAAACTGGAAACTTGCTTCCTACTGCATCTTGAACAGCTTTTAATCCGATTGTTGAGGTACCTGCACCTGTTTGCGCGCCAAGTAAGATTAGAGGGTTTATTTTTAATACATATCTTCCAAAATACATTCCTATGATATGCGGGATTAAAGCAACTGCTACACCGGCAAGCAAAATACCAAAACCGGTTTCTTTAAGACCTGAAATAAAACTTGGACCGGCTGCAAGACCAACAAGACCAATAAACGCTGCAAGTCCAACGTTGTCAAATATCCACAAAGCGGGTTCTGGAATTTTTCCAAAAACTGGAGTTCTTGAATGTAGCCAACCAAAAATTAATCCCATTACCAACGCACCACCGCTTGTTGTTAAAGTTACCGAAACTCCAAATAATGTTACCGAAAGCAAACCTAAAAGTCCGCCAAGAACAATACCTAAACCGACAAAAATGATATCGGTCTCTGGAGTTAAACGATCCAGATAACCTATTTCTTTCGCTGCTTCTTCCAATTTTGCAGGTCTACCTGAAAGATTTAAAATATCACCTCTATTTAAAACTGTTCTCGATTCAAGTGGTATTTCATGATTCTCTCTCGTTATTTTGTTTAGCATTAGTCCATGATAAAAACTGGCTTTTCGAAGAGCTTTTACTGTTATTCCTTCAATTGCTTTATTGGTTATTGTAACATCTAAATGTGCTAATGGGAAGTTTAATAAATCCTCATCCAAGATTTCTGGACCAATAGAAAAGAGACTGTCTAAAATGATTCCGTGCTGTCCCATAATAACCAAAACATCATCTTTATAAATTATAGTATCGGGTTTCGGGTCTAGCAATTGATGCTTATGGCGTATCCTTTGGATCACAATATTCTTGTTAGATATTAATCTTTCAAACTCGCTTATACTGATTCCTATCCATTTCTCGTTGGTTATTCTATAGGCTCGAATAATCCATCTCTGATAAGCGCTTTTCATTCCTGGACCATACTCAGTTTCCCCAGAAATGGTTTCGGCCAGTTTATCGCTTTCTTCAACTAAATTAATACCAAGCAGTTTTGGAGCAATTCGGTTAGAAAGAAAACAAAAGACGCTGCTCCTACGAGATAAGTTACAGAATAGGCTACTGGAATATTATTGATTAATCGGCTTTTTTCTGCATCGGCAAGATTTAGGTGGCTGATAGCATCTGAAGCTGTTCCAATCACAGTTGATTCAGAAAACGCACCTGCCAATAATCCAGCAACTGTTCCTATATCATAACCTAAAAAAGTGGAGACAGAATATGCCACTAATAGACACGACAAACAAATCACCAAAGTGAGCAATAGTTGCGGAAATGCATTCTTTTTAAAACCTTGAAAAAATTGCGGACCAACTTTATATCCTGTAGAAAACAGGAAAAAGTCAAAGAAAATAGTTTTTACAATATCAGGAATATCAATATCCAATTGGCCAATTAGCACTCCAGCAAATAAAGTCCCTAATACTACACCAATTTTAAATGTACCTATTTTAATACGCCCGATTAAAAACCCAAGAGCCAAGCATAAAAAAAGTGCCAGTTCAGGATGTTCTCTAAGTATAGCTGTAGCCATATTACTTTTTTTATATAAATTTAAGCAAAAAAAGCAACCAACATACTATATTTCAATTATTTACAAATAATTAATTATAATCACAGTTTAGTAAACAGAAAAGTAACAATGACAAAATTAAATCTAAATGGCTATTTTTGATAGTGAGCTAATTTGGAATAAACATAAATGCAAACCATTTCTAGCATGAAAAATTCAAGCGATTATTCTACAAAACCCTTGTTACAAAGACAAAAATGAATTTTCAAACCATAATACCAGATAAATCTATTTCGCTTTTTGTAAAAAATATTTGGGTATTTGAAAGCGAAGAGAACAAAGCTACAACGAGTTTGCCATTTTTTGCAGATGGTTTTCCTGGTTTGATGTTTCATCAGTCCGAAAATGGATTGACGGTAAAACCTCATGATAAGAAAATGCCAGAAATTTTTGTTTACGGACAAACCATCAATCCAATTGTGCTAGAAATTTCAGGATCTTACTCTATTCTCGTTTTTCAGCTGTATCCTTTTGTCTTGCAAACCTTCTTTGGTATTCTTCCACAAAGCATAAATGATAACTGCTATTATTTGGACAATGCAGACAACAAAATTACAGCACTTAATCTGGAATTGATTTCATGCAAAACTGTAAACGAAAAAATTGACATTATTTCTAATCTGCTTCTACATTATTTTGAAACCAAAAAACAAAATCTCGATCTAGAAATACGTCAGGCAATTGCAGAAATTATAGATGCAAAAGGACAAGTGCCTATTCGAGCCATTGCTGAGAAGCAAAAGATCAATCTACGAACTTTTGAAAGGAGATTTTTAAAAGAAACTGGACTTTCACCCAAACAGTTTGCGCAAATATTGCAATTTCAAGCTTCATTGGAACAATTGTCCGTAAAGAATTATACAAAATTGACTGATATAGTTTACGAAAATGGCTTTGCAGATCAATCACATTTCATCAAAGTGTTTAAAGCATTTACAGGCAAAACACCAAAAAAATTCAGTCAATAACAGTACTGTCGTTTTTATTCTATTTTCTAAAAAGTCCCTGTCGCACCTTTGTATCATTAACTTAAAAAATGATATAAAATGAAAATTATAATTTTTGGAGCAACAGGAACAGTAGGTCAAGAACTCGTAAAACAGGCAATAGCACAAGGCCACCAAGTTACAGCCTTTGTTCGTAATCCTGAAAAAATGCAACATGTAGTCAACACCAATTTAATACTTTATAAAGGAGACGTATTAAATGCCAAGCAAGTAGAAAATGCAATAAAAAATCAAGATGCGGTCTTGTGCGCCTTAGGTGATGGTAGAACAGGAACAATCAGAGCCGCGGGAACCAAAACAATTATTGAAGCAATGGAAAATACCGGAATAAAAAGATTGATTTGCCAAACTACATTAGGAATGGGCGAAAGTTACGCAAACCTAAATTTTGTCTGGAAACACATCATGTTTGGAATGTTGCTAAAAAAAGCTTTTGCAGATCATAAATTACAGGAGCACTATATTTTAAACAGCGATTTGGATTATTCCATTGTAAGACCAAGTGCTTTCACAGACGGAGAAATTACCAATCAATTTAAAATTGGGTTTGATGGGAATCTAAAAGGGCTCAATTTGAAAATTTCACGCGCAGATGTTGCGAACTTCATGCTTTGCAACAGGTTTTAGCAAAAGAGTATTTGAAAAAAGCGGTTAGCATTTCTAATTAATGGCTATGAAACTGACTGATATCATACTTATTATTGCGGCAACTTTTACTGCTTTAATGGCTGGTCTTTTCTTTTCCTACTCTGTTTCTGTTATGCTAGGTTTAGGAAAACTGAACGATAAAGAATTTCTTAATGCTATGCGAGCACATAAATAAAGAAATTCAAAATCCATTATTTTTCACTTGCTTTTTTGGTGCTTTAATAATGCTTGTTATTGCCTGTATTTCACGTTACAATCAAAACTCATTTATATTTTTGATTACCGCAACGCTAATGTATTTATTAGGTGTTTTTCTGGTAACGGCTTTTGTAAACGTTCCGCTGAACAACAAATTAGAAGTTTTCGACATTTCAAGTTCTACAGAAATAGCGACAAAGCAAATGCGAAATATATTTGAAAGACGTTGGAATTTTTGGAACAACATAAGAACAGTTGCATCAATATTAAGTTTGCTAATTGTGATTTTAACCTGTATTCGAGAAAACAAATAAAGAGGACTGCAACTAAAAGCAATATGACTTTCTAAAAACGAAAAAATACGAAAAGATTTTCCAAGCATAAAGAAAAGCCTGAGACTATATAATCTCAGGCTTTTCTTTATTCTATTTACCTCGATGAGACAGAATTCGATTCAACATCTTAATAAATACTTTTATAAAGTCATTTGGACCAAATTAAAGTTTTAATACCATCATAAATAAAATTATAATCTCTCTATTTTAAAATAAGCAAGTTCCTCCTGATTTCTTATCAGATTGCTTAATCGCTTAAACCCGACTTTTTGCAACACATTTTGCGATCCAGTGTTCTCAAGATCTGTTATAGCGACCACTTCATTTGTATTTGTATTTTCAAAACAATACTGCGTTATAGCGCTGCATACTTCTGTAGCAATACTTTTTCCCCAGTATTCCCTACTAAGCACATACCCAATCTCTATCTGATCTGTATTGTGTACAAAAATACGGGCAACACACATTCCTATAAAACTATTATCGGTAGGGTCAAATATAGCCCAACGGCTGAGATTTTTGTTTTTATAATTTTCTAGCAGTTCGCTAAACATTTCGATATATCTTTCAGGTGAAGTATTAGGAAGATATTGCGTCACTTGATTATCTTCAAAAAGATCTAAGAATGTCTGTTTTTCCTCAGGCAAAAATTCGCGGATAATTATTTTGGGGCTTTGATAGATAATATGCATTTGGTACTATTAATATAAATGAATTAGAAGCTGTCTTCTAAAATTAGTAACAGGATTTCTCTTTTGTAAATATATCGAAAATTTCCAATCACAAAAAGCACTGATCGACGCAAGGGAATAAAACAAAATTAAAAATAGTCCGAATCTTTCATCCATGTTATCTGATCGTCCTCATGAAATATTGGACAAAGAATTATGCTTTTCTCGCCTTTCTCATCGAGAATATACCAATCTGTAGTAGTATCAACTATTAAATCAAGAATTTTTTTCCTCTTCCGCTTGAGCAAAAATCAAATCATCATCCTGAACTCCTTCATCTAATAAAATGCTATCTTTTATAGAGAATTTTATAAAGTCAGCTAAATGTTTATTTTCAGATAGTTCAGCCAAATAATCAAATTTAAACGAAATATTACCAGAGCTTCTCATATCCCAATTGGTTTCAACAATCGATCCCATATTAAGGTCTCTCCAATACAATTCCAACTTCTTCATTTCTTTTTAGTATACTTTAATTTTCTATTTATAAAACATTATAAACTTACATCAACCACTCACTAACCAATTTTCTATAAGTCTCTCCTATTGGCAAAGCATTGCCGCTTTTCATTACAATCTGATTTCCGTCAATTACTTTAATTTTATCTTTTGGAATAATATACGAACGATGAATTCTAATAAACTGATTACTTGGAAGTTTCTCCAAAATATCTTTCATATTCTCCAATGCCATTATCTTTTCGTCATTAGTATGAATTCGGATATAATCTCGCAAACCTTCAATATATAAAATATCGTTTAGAGCAATTTTATAATGCTTACGATCCGCTTTTACAAATAGATAATCATCTCCTGCTTTTTCAGAAATTTGAAAAGTTTCCTGCCAACGAATGAACTTTTCTACACTTTGATAAAAACGATTAAACGTAATCGGTTTTAATAAATAATCAATCACATGAAACTGAAAAGCTTCTAAGGCATATTGCGGATAAGCTGATGTAATAATAAAATTATACTTCTGATTGAACATCTGCATCAATTCGATTCCAGTCAATTGCGGCATCTGGATATCAATAAAAATCAAATCGACCGATTCTGTATTTAAAACTTCAATTGCTTTAAAAACATCGCTGTCGGCGTATAAAACATTTAACCTTGAGATTTTAGAAGCGTAATCGGCAATTAATTTTACAGCAAAAGGTTCATCATCTAGAATAATGCAGTTTATTTTTTTATTCATTTTAAATCTATTTCAAGTTCTGCTGTAAAATGGTTTTCTTCTTTAGTGATTTTAATTTGGTGCTTTTCGGGATAATGAATCTGTAAACGCTTTTGCAAATTATCTAAACCAATTCCGCCCAAACTATCTTTTTTCTGTGTTCCGATTTTATTCTTCACTTTAAAAATCAATTTTTCAGAAGAAACTTTTAGCTGAATTTCTATTGGTTCTGAGTCTGAAACTTCTCCGTGCTTTAAAGCATTTTCTACCAAAGGCGACAAAATGTATGGCGGAATTTCTTCAAATTCATTTTTCAGTTCGACATTAAAATCAACTCGAACATTGTCTTGATGACGCAATTGTTCGAGTTCAATATACGCTTTTATATAATCAACTTCGTCTGAAAGTTTAATCTTTTCTTTCTGTGATTCGTAAGTTGTAAAACGCATAATCTGACTCAATTTATCAATTGCAATCAATGACTTATCTGACTGAAAATAAACCATTGAGTAAATGTTATTTAAAGTGTTAAATACAAAGTGCGGATTAATCTGAGCTTTCAAAAATTTGATTTCGGTATTCTTATTTTCTTCCAAAATAATCTTGTTGTATTCCAAAAGACGAATCGAATAAATCACGAACCAAAGAAACGAACTCAAAATAATTGCCATACTGCTATAATGCAAATTATCGAGCATATAACTCAGAAAATTAACGTTGGTATAATTTACTCTATCAAACAAAAGTTTGGTTATGATCTGCTCTAAAACAAATCTTAGAAAAGTAAAAATGAGATACGAAACGAAAACTCCCACGAAAAGCCTTTTCCAATTGAAAGCTTTGAAAACCTTTTTCATTACGATCAAATAATGAAAGTAAAACGTAATAATGAAAACAATAAAATAAGTGCAAAGAAATAGATCGGGTACAGAAAATCGTGCTCCAATCGGATTTTTCACGAAAGTGAAATATGAAATTAAAAGCCAATAAATAATATGAATTAGACATTCGAGCCTTTTGGTAATGGTTCCTTTATACATTCGGTATATTTTTAAAACAAAGATATACATTCAGTAAAAAGCATTTTAACGGGTTTGCAGATTAATCGAATGGGTTTGTCGATAAAAGTGGTTTTTAGGTTTTAATTCTAACAGTTTTGTCCTGTAATTAAATTCAAAACCATGAACAGAATCATTTTAGCATCAATTTTATTTCTATTTCAAATTAACGTATTCGCACAACAATTTTCAGTAAAAGGAAAAATCATCAATCAGAATAAAACACCGCTCGAATTTGCAACGGCATCTTTATTAAAAGGAGACAAAACTTTACATCTACAAGCTTCAACTGATAGTTTAGGTAACTTTATTTTAAATCCTGAAAAAGGGAATTATAGATTAATTATAGAACAATTTGGAACCGAATTCAGCAACAAAGAAATAATCGTAAATCAAGATCTTGATTTAGGAATAATTGAGGTGAAAGAACTAGTGCAATTAGACGGAGTAACTATAAAATCAAGAAAAAAACTGGTAGAACAAAAAGTAGATCGGTTGGTTTTTAATGTAGAAAATTCTGTTGTTGCAACTGGCGGAACAGCTTTAGACGCTTTAAAATCGACACCAACAGTTAGAGTTCAGAATGAAACGATTTCTATTGTTGGAAAAGGAGAAGTTTTGGTTATGATTGATGATCGTTTGAATAAAATGACTCAGGAAGATCTTGTTGCATTTCTAAGATCGATTCCTGCTGATAACATAAAAAGTATCGAAGTAATTACAACGCCACCAGCAAAATATGAAGCAGAAGGAAACAGCGGTTTAATCAATATTAAATTAAAAACCGCCAAAGCAAATTCTTGGACTGCAAATCTTGGATCTACTTATGTGCAAAGAAATTATGCAAGCGGAAATATAAACGGATTATTTATCTACAATTATAATAAATTGTCGCTTCAGGCTTCAATTAATAAAGGAACAGATCAATTTCGCACCACTTCTGATAATCGAATTTATTATCCAAATGAGCTTTGGAAACATGATCTTAAAACCAAATCAAAAACGGATATATTGAGCATTGGTTTTGGTGCCGATTATAAACTGACTGAAAAATGGACGTCTGGAGTAAAATATTTAGGAAGTTTTAATGATAGAAATGCAGTAAATAATCCGCTGACAACTCGTTACAATACTTCTGGAGAAATCAATTCTTATATATTATCTGATGTAAATGCACAGAACAAACCGAAAATGAATTCTATAAATTGGAATAACGTTTTTAGCTTAAATAATGAAGGCAAAAATATTACGGTTGATTTGGATTATTTCAATTATCAAAAAGACGATTCTCGTACATTTTCAGGAAATGAAATAGACAACCAAAATGAAAATATTCCCGAAACTTACTTTGCTTGCAATCAATTCTAACTTAAACCGATTGAAAAATTATTCGGCAAAAATTGACATTTCACTTCCTTATTCTTGGGCAAATATTAGTTTTGGAGGAAAAGGATTTTATACTAATACTAAAAACAATTTGACTGTTTTTGACAACGAAACTGGAACTCTGATTCTGGATACCAATTATTCTAATATATTCACATACAAAGAATACAATGAAGCAATCTATTTCTCTGCAAACAAAAAATTAAACGAAAAATGGGAAACGCAAATCGGCTTAAGAACAGAAGCTACACAAACAGAAGGCTATTCTGAAAATCTAAACCAAACTAACAAAAACAATTATATCAAATTGTTTCCAACGGCTTACGTTACCTACAATGCAAACGATAACAACTCGTATTCTTTAAATTACAGCCGAAGAATCCGCCGACCTGATTTTGATTACTTGAATCCGTTTGTTATTAGAACTAGTCCCTTTTACTATTCTCAAGGAAATCCGTTCTTAAAACCTTCTATTATAGATAATTTTGAGTTTTCTTATATCCGAAATCAAAAATGGGTAAATACAATCTATTTTTCTCAGGTTTCTAATTTCGGACAAGAATTAGCAATTATTGATCCTGAAACGAATATTACCAAAAGTACACCAATCAATTACGCTGATACTTACCAAATCGGTCTTTCAACATACTACAATTTCAATAAATATTCTTGGTGGAATAGCTTTATGGGGTTCAATTTAAACTATCAAAACGTAAAATCTAGAACCAATTTAATTGCTTCTGTAGACGGTTACAACGGTTATATTTATAGCAATAACGATTTTACAGTAAATCAATCTAAAACTCTTTTCTTTGGTTTAAATTATGGTTTGCAATTACCAGGACGTTATCAAGTTTTTAATATTTCGACTTTAAATATTTTAGATGTTTCTGTCAAGTTTTTGGCTTTAAAAAAGAATCTTTCAATCACTTTAACTGGAGAAGATTTATTGAACGCACAAAAACCTTTAATTTCTTATTATTCAAACGGAATTAAAAATACGATGGAAAACTACAGAGATTCTAGAGCTTTTAAAATTGCTTTGAGTTATAAGTTTGGAAATCAAAGTGTAAAAACTAACGAAAGAAACTTTGGAAATGAAGAGGAAAGGAATCGTGCAAATTAAGAAATAAATATTGCGCAATTCGAGAGATTTGCGCAGTTTTATTAAGTGAATCTTTAATAGTATATTTTTCTCTAAATAATCTTTACATCATAAATTAATCTTTTACTCAATTACATATACTTCTTTAGAAAACAAGGAGTCACTAGTTCTCAATACCATTTTATCGGGAGGCGTATTTTTATTTGGTTTTAGAAATTTATAATCTCGTATAGCTATATTTAGCATTTGTTTGCCTTTTTTTTCAAAAACAGCTTTAAATTTGAATTTGCCCGTGTTTAATGAATCAACATACGATAACAAAATATTTTTTTGAATTTCATTATAATTGGCTAGTTCTTTATTTATACTGGTTGATAATAATAGCTCCAAGAATCTACTGCTTGTTATATTAGAATCAAAATTACTCACATCGTATTGAAGGTTGCCATCAATCACTTTATTTACTTTTACAGTATCAGGAAAACTGGAAAACAAAATTTTATTTTTATATAAATTCTCTTTAAAACCTTTATCGGAATTCTCTTCTTTTTTGTTGTTGCAAGAAATAATAATAAATGTTATTAATAAACATTTTGCTATCTTATAAACCTCTTTCATTCTTCTATTGTACTTTTGTTTACAATTAATCTTTTATAAATATTTTTAACTTTATACTTCCTCAAGCAAATATAATTTAAAATAAAAATTTCTTAAAAGCTTATGCTTTTTAAATAGAATAAATAGTTACAATCCCTAAATTTCAAACACATCATAAGCTGTTTTATCTCTTTATAAAACAATCAAATACATAAAAAAATCATTATCTGCTTGTTTTTATGACCAATCGGTCATATATTTGCATCGTTAAATACAATCCATCATGACAAAAGGTGAAGAAACCAGACAATTTATTATAGAAAAAGCCGCTCCTATTTTTAATACAAAAGGAATTGCAAGCAACTTCTATGAGCGATATTATGGAGGCCACGAAATTGTCTAAAGGAAGTATGTATGTACATTTTGAAAACAAAGATGTTTTGGCCTGCGCAGCTGTAGATCATAATATGAAAATATTAAGTTCTAAACTTGAAAATGCACTTAGAGAAGGCAAAAGCGCCAAAGAGCGACTTTTTGCTTATATCTATTTTTTTAGCAACCCAATCAATCCACCCGTAATTGGCGGATGTCCTTTGTTAAATTTTGGAACCGAAGCAGACGACACAAACCCAATTGTGAAAGAAAAAGTAAACGTCGCTATAAAACGCGGACAAGTGCTTTTAACTTCGATTATAGAAAAAGGAATCACCGATAAAGAATTTGATTCTGATTGGAATGCATCAGAATTTGCCATTACACTTTTTGCCATGCTTGAAGGAGGACATTTAATGTCTCGAGTGTCTGGCAACAACGATAACATGAAAACAATAGAAAAAACACTTAAAAAAATTATATCTGAAAAATTGATATAATTTTTTTTACCATAAAAATGACCGATTGGTCATAAATGAATTTTTAATTAATTATAAAAAACAAATACCATGTCAAAAACAATTTTAATTACAGGAGCTTCAAAAGGATTTGGAAGAGCTTGGACAGAAGCTTTTTTAGCTAAAGGATACAATGTAGCGACAACAGCTAGAAATCTAGAAACGTTAAACGATTTAAAAGAAAAATACGGAAACGCAATTTTACCTTTAAAATTAGACGTAAACAATCGTTTAGAATCTCTAGAAGTAGTTCAGAAAACAAAACAGCATTTTGGAACTATTGATGTTTTAATCAACAATGCAGGTTATGCGCTTACAGGCGCGGTTGAAGAAGCAAACGAACAAGAAGCGAGAGAGCAATTTGAAACCAATTTCTTTGGGACATTATGGTTAACACAAGCTGTTATTCCAATTATGAGAGAGCAAAAAAGCGGTCATATTATTCAAGTTTCTTCTATTTTAGGATTGGCCACTTTACCAACTGGAATGGGACTTTATAGCGCTTCTAAATTTGCTATTGAAGGTTTAAGCGAAACATTGGCATCTGAGGTAAAACAATTCGGAATCAATGTTACTTTATTGGAACCAAACGGATATGAGTCTAACATCTGGCATACTGGAATTACCAGCGAGAGTTTACCATATTATGACGAAATCAAAAAAGCTTTGGCTGAAAGAGAAAACATTTTTGGCAAAGTTGAAGCGACTGCTCCAATAGTGGTAAAATTAGTAGAAAACGAAAATCCACCTTTACGTTTATTACTTGGAAAAGTGGCATTTCCGTTTGTAAAACAAAGCTACGATCAAAGATTGGAAAGCTGGGAAAAATGGAATGATGTTTCAGTTGAAGCGCATGGTTAATTGATTTTCAATTTTAAAATAAGAAAGACAATCTAGCATGATTGTCTTTCTTATTTTATTTACTAAATCGTTAAATCAAAAATTGCCAAACGTATTTCGATATTTAACCATCACTGTTTTGAATAAATCCTTATTTGACGGTGGCGAAAGTACGATTGCTTTAGACCCCGAATCTATAGATTCTTCAATACTGTTGAGACTTTTTCCGCCTGTAGCCATTACTGGAAAATCGGGAAATTTAGCTCTAATCTCTTTCACAATTTTAGTTGTGTTTGCTCCTCCAGAGACATGAAAAACATTTACCCCAGCTTCTATCTTTCCTTTCAGAAAATCATGATCAGATGAAGTTACAGTAGCGATAATTGGAATAGAAACTTTCTCTCTTATTTTTTTGACATCTTTATTCTCAAACGGAATATTTACAATAATTCCCGATGCACCCGCTTGTTCAGCATAGATGGCCATTTCTACAGATTTTTTGCCTTTTGTTGTTCCGCCTCCAACACCGCAAACAACAGGTTTTCCTGCAAAATCTATCAAGGTTTTGATTATTTTTGGAGACGGCGGAAACGGATAAACTGCTAGAATGGCATCGGCATCATTATTTTCGATAAGTGCCATATCTGTAGAAAAAAGAAATGATTTTATGATTTCGTTTTTCAGTAGTAAACCTTGGCAGTTTTTGCCAATAATCTCTGGTGTAGTAAGGGCTTTAGTTATGGTTTTATTTCTTCTGAATAATCGATCCCAAAGTGAACTTTTCTTTTTATTTTCCCAGAATGAGCCTGAAATTGAACTAATCTGCATGGTCTTAATTTTTACATTTCGACCAAATTTAATATAGCAAAATCCAAATTTTCTTAAAATAAAAAGTGAAAATTCAGATTTTGTAATGAGTTAGGAAAAATTTGTAGTAAAATTAAATCTGCCAATTAGTTTAATATAAAAATCGAACAAAAGTCGGATTCAATATTTCAAAATATAACCAAACAAAAAATGATTTAAAATTGGATTATCATTCCGTAGGAATGTTTAATTGGTAGAAAAAAAACGACAACGGATTCACGTTCCATCAGGAACGTTTGATGTACACCTCCATAAAAATGATAAAACCAAACGTTCCTACGGAACGTAAAACAATGACAACAACATAGTTCTACCGACCAAATGTTCCTACGGAACAACCACATTTACCTAAAAATAAAAAAGCGCAAAATCTATCAGATTTTGCGCTTTTTTATTTTTATATGATTTTTTTTTATGCTTGAACCTTTTTCTTCTTAGACTTCTTCTTCCCTTTCCTCCACCAAATTATAAATCCAGTTATAGGTAATGATGCTCCAATCAAACTAACCAAACTCCAGATTATTTTTCCTGTAAGACCAAAGAAAACTCCTGTATGCAGATCGTGATTACTAGCTTCATAAATATCAGCAGACTGTTGTTGTCTTTGTATAATTTCGTTCTGAGCATCTGCCCTGTTTTTCCATCAAAGAAAAGCGTATTTTGATTTCTTGCCCAATCATTTGGATACGTCATTCTTAATCGCAATTCTCCTGTTTTTCTAATTGAAAACGAAACCGAAGTTGCGCCTGGATATTTCGCATTTGCACTTTCGTAAATGTTATTATAACGAACCGGAATTGTAGTCGAATCAATTTTAGCGTTAGAAACCACTTCATCTCCTTTTCTAAGTTTGGTTCCCGTTACTAAACTAACTCCTTTTTTAACCGTATCATATTTGAAATACGTTCCAGAAAAGGCAATTAAAAGCAGAAATATCGAAGCATAAAATCCTAAAACTTGGTGCAAATCAAAATTGACTCTTTTGAATGAACCGCTCCACTTTATTTTTAAAGATTGCTTAAGCAAGCGTCTTTGGTTTGGAAACCATAAAATTAATCCCGATATGAGCATAATGATAAAAATTACCACTGCCCAACCTTGAATAAATTCACCAACTTCTCCTAACAACAAAGTACGATGTATTTCTAGTACAGTATTCAACCAATCTGCTCCTTGCTGATTGATTAAAGTTCCATCGTATGGATTGAAATAATAAGTCTTTTTCTTTTTTGTCGAAACTTCAACAGCAGCATTTGGTTCTTCCTTATTTATTTTTAAAGCTGTGATTTTCTGCTTTGGTTCCAGTTTTTCATAGTTTTCAATTATAGTTTTTAAACCTATAAATGGCTTTTCCTGAACGGGAACGTGCAGATATTCTTTGTTGGCAAAATCACGAATTTCTTCTTCAAAAACATAAAGAAATCCAGTGATGCTGACTATAAAAACAATGAGGCCCGATGCTAAACCGAGCCACAAATGTATTTGTCTGATAGTATTTTTAAAACCTTTGGTCATAATTTGCAATAAAATCCAAATGTAGAAATATCATTTTAAATGACGAATTGTATTCTTAGAATTTAAACGTAATATTTCCCGTAACTCTTGTTGGGTTTTGAGCCGCTAAACGATAAGACCAATATTTTTCATTCGTAAGATTGTCTACTTTTAATCCTAATCTAAATTTTGGTCTGTCGTAAAATACAGAAGCATCCAAAACGGTATAAGACGGAATACTGAATTTGAAAGTCGTTGTATTCGTTTGATAATACTCGCTTCCATAAATTCCACCAAATCCAAATCCAAGACCAGAAGCCGCTCCTTCGGTCAATCTATAACTTGCCCAAAGGTTCGCAGTTGTAGGCGAACCAGCAGTTGTAGGTCGCAAACCATTAATACTCGGGTTCGCTTTTGTATATTCACTATCATTATAAGTATAACCGGCAACAATATTTAAACCTTTAATAGGATTAGCGATCAATTCTGCTTCAAAACCTTTACTCAATTGCGTTCCGTCTTGAATCTGAAAGTTTACGTGATCTGGATCGTCACGAGTTACGTTTGTAACTTTGATGTCGTAATAACTGAAAGTTGCGCTAATTTTATTAAAGTCAAATTTAACTCCACCTTCTAATTGATTTGCCTGATTTGGTTTAAAAGTATTTCCATTAAAATCAGATCCTCCCACATTATTAAATCCGTTCATGTAGTTTCCGAAAATAGAAACCTTATCTTTAACCACTTGGTAAACAGCTCCCAATCTAGGAGAAAATGCCGTCTGATTGTAATTTCCAGCAATAGAATCACGGCTAGGGTAATATACTCCTTTATTGATATAACGATCAGCTCTAACACCTCCCATTACCAACAATCTATCAGTAACATTCAAAACATCAGAAACATAAGCACTATAAGTTCTTTCATCATTTGAAACCATATTAGTGTACGTCGCATTAGCAAATAAAGGTTCTATTTTATTGATTGTAAAATTGTTATATGCATCTCCTGGTTTTCTAAAATTAAGTGCTGGCATGTTTACCGTTGCATCATTACGTGTTGCACGAAGACTGTAAAAATCTAAACCTGCCACAACTCTATTACGCAATTTTCCGATTTTAAAATCTCCGTTAAAGTTTTGCTGAATATCTGTACCGTAATAAGGATAATCTTGATTGGTAACTTGCTGTCTCAATGTTTCATTGCTTAACATAGTCAAAGCCACAACATATCCTTCAGATGAAGATCTTGTTCGCGAAACAATAGTTTGTGAAGTCCATTCGTCTGAAATTTTATATTTCAATTGAGCAAAAATATTATATTGCTTGCCCCGTATAATTTACAGTATTATTAGCAAAAGAAAGATTGTACGGAATTCCTAATTCTTCGATGCTGTGGGCAGTTGCATCCGCTTTTGTATAAGGCGTTAATCTTGTTGGAGATGTTCCTTTAGAAACACTAAATTCGGCATCGATTAATAAAGTCAATCTATCACTAACTTCATAAGAGAAACTTGGCGCGATGAAAAAACTTTTGTTAAATCCTGCATCTTGAAAGCTTCTTTCGCTATGCAAGGCCGTATTAAGTCTAAAAAGAGCCGTTTTATCTTCGTTAAGAGGCGTGTTAATATCGGCCGTTAAACGATTCAAATCCCAATCTCCAGCCGAATATGACACTTCTCCTTTAAAGAAATTAAAAGGCTTTTTGGTAACTCTATTGAACAATCCACCAAAAGAAGAAATCGTACTTCCAAACAAAGTTGCAGATGGTCCTTTTATGACTTCAATACGCTCTAAATTGGATGGATCAATTGTATTATAGGTAAAACTTCCAACCCCATTTCTAACTAACTGAGGCGTTGCAAAACCTCTAGAGATGTTAGTCGTTCTTCCTTGATTTCTCACTTCAGAAATACCAGCTCCTGGAACGTTTTTAAAAGCACTATTATAGTCTGTAATTACCTGCTCTTTCATCAGCTCCTTGCTTACAATTGTATAAACCTGAGGATTTTCCATGTTTTTCAGTTTCATTTTAGAAACTTCTTCACTTTCTTTTCTTGCAAATCGGTTTCCCCCAGAACTTACAATTACCTCTTCTAATTTTTGCGAAGTATAAGCCATCTCAAAATCTAGAGTAACTTCTGTGTTATTCTGATCAACAATAACCGAAGCTGGAGAAGATTCGTATCCATTCAATTTTATTTCTACGAAATAAGTTCCGAAAGGGATATTTTTTAATTGATACGTACCATCAGAATCCGTTGTTGTCGTTTTATTTAATTCTGAAATTTTAACCGTTGCACCTTGTAAATAATTTCCGTCTTTAAGAAGAGCCTTACCAGAAATTGAACCAACAGTCGATTGAGAAAAAGCCGTTTCTGAGCATGAAAAAAGAATCAAAAAGGCTGTAAACACTTGAGATAAAACATTGTTTTTAAGTGTTTTAAAAATTGTTTTCATATAAAATTTATAATTTATCCTTATTTAGACTGGTTACAAATATATAAATGAGAACTGACTTCTTAGGAAAAGATTAAAACTTTCTTAAAAAATAATTAAAAACAAACAATTAGATTTCTCGCGTCTTAAAAAGAGCTATGATTATAGAAGATTACCTTCCCAATCCGTTTTCTTTGGAACAAACATTTTATGCCATTTTTCTACAAAGACATTTATGTTTTGCATATCAGATTGAATCAATTTCGAAAGTTTAGCGACTTCGCTTTTATAATCACTTTTAGAATAAAATTTCCCAAGTTTATGTTCTGGTAAAAAAAGCATATAGAATAATGGAGGAGCTTTGTATTCGTCACTTCTTAATCTCATTTTAGTTGAAATCTTGTCTGGAGTTCCAAATTCTAAACCATCAAAATTCTTTAAAAGTGATAATGAATTTAAAGCAGGACTAAGCTCATAAATATTCAAATGAATTTGAATCCACTTTTCGCCATTAATTATACTGACAGAAAGTTGTTCTAAATAATTTTCTGAAGATAATCTGCTAAAATCATAAGTATAGCCGCGGCTGTTTCGATCATATTGCCCGTGCCATGAAGTTTTAAATGGAGAAAGCTCAAAACCATTTTTTAATAAAAAAGGAATTCCGACTTCTTTAAAAATTTCATTTCTAACTTTTAGAAGCTCCTTGTCTTCAACTTTGTAAAATAATTTCATTTAAATTTTAAATAGTTTTTGAAAGTAAAATTTTATTAGCAAACCGTTATAGTACAATTTTGATCTGCTTTTAATTCATTTAGAAGTAACTTTTATAAAATTATAAGAAAATAACGTTTTAACCCTTTTTACCTTCTTATAAGTTCTATTTTCATAAAAAAAAGACTACCTATTCAACAAATATAAATTAAAAATTTAGACTTTTTAAAATGAACAGATTGTTATGATTTTTAGATTTGGGTTGCAGAAACCGTTATTCTTTTTTATTTTTATGAAATCGTGTGAAACTCTAATCACTTGATTTAATGTTTTAAAATAAGAGAAAAACAAAATGAGCAACAACAAAAAACTAAAAGCTGTAGCTTTCGGAGAAGTACTTTGGGATATTTTTGGTAATGAAAAAAAATTGGCGGAGCGCCTTTAAATGTGGCACTTCGCATGAAAGCACTGGGTGTTGATTCTAATATGATTAGCTGTGTAGGAAATGATGAAGATGGAGAAGCAATTATAGATGAAGTCAACAAATTAGGCCTTGAAACCAAAACTATTCTAAAATCTGACGATTTCCCTACAGGATTGGTAAATGTAACATTAGACGAAAGTAAATCTGCAACTTATGAAATTATTTATCCTTCTGCTTGGGACAAGATTGTTTTAAACGAAGAAGCAAGAGAATTAGTCATAAACTCAGATGTTTTAATCTACGGAAGTTTGGTTTGCAGAGATGAAGTCTCTAGAGAAGCTTTAGAAGAATTGCTTAGCACACACACCTATAAAGTTTTTGATGTTAATCTTCGAAAACCGCATTATGATTACGAAATTCTGCGACACTTAATGCAATCGGCTAATTTTATCAAATTTAATGATGAAGAGCTAATGGAAATCAGCGCCGCTTTAGATTCTCCTTACAATACTTTAGAAGAAAATATGAATTTCATCTGTTCTTTAACCAATGCCACAGCAATTTGTGTTACAAGAGGAAAAGATGGAGCCTTGCTTTTATGGGACAAACATCTTTATGAAAATGAAGGTTACACGATAAAAGTTGAAGACACGGTTGGCGCTGGAGATTCTTTCTTGGGGGCTTTGATCACTTCGCTTCTAAACGGAAAAGAACCGCAAGCCGCTTTAAATTTTGCCTGCGCAACAGGAGCTTTAGTCGCTGGATCGGCTGGCGGAAATCCTAAAATTTCAATATTTGATATAGAAAATTTAATTAACAAAAATTAAAAATTTGAAAAGCCTGATTCTAAACATCAGGCTTTTTTTATAGTTATAACATTCACTTTTTCTTCCAAACATGGGAAATATGTAAATTTAAAATGGAATTATTTCGTCCTAATCAAGAGGAGCGCAGTAAATTGCAAATCCAATAAAATAAGGAAGAATGATGAAAAAACTACGAATTTCACTTATCAATATCCACGGACTTTTGAAAGGTTCTGGTCTCGAAATCGGTCGAGATGCTGACAACGGAGGTCAGACCAAATACATATACGAATTAGCAGAGTTTTTATCGCAACATGAAGATGTCGAACACGTTCATATTTTTACAAGATTAATAGATGATCCCGCCCTTTCGCCAGAATACTCAGTACCTGTAGAAATTATAAATGACAAACTGGATATAAGGCGAATTCCGTTTCTGGGAAAAAAATATAAAGCAAAAGAACAGCTTTGGGAAGGTCTAGATACTTTTGTGAACGGTGCGATGCAACACATCAAACAACACAATATTTTCCCAGATTGGATTCACTCTCATTATGCTGACGCAGGTTACGCCGCAGCCGAATTATCGTCAGTTTTGAATATACCTTTCGCTCATACTGGACATTCTCTAGGATTCTACAAAAAGAAGAAATTAATCGAAAGTGGAGAAAATGAAGAAGAATTGGAGAAAAAGTTCAAGTTTAAAGCCCGAATTGTTGCTGAAGAAAGAACCTTAGAACTCGCAGAATTTATTGTCACTTCTACCGAACAGGAAATTGAGACCTACAAAGCATATAAAAATTTTGAATTAGGAAAATACCACGCGATCTCTCCCGGAATTGACACCAGAAAATTTGTTCCTTATTATTATCAAGAAAACGATTCGGATAAACATATGGAAGAAGCGCAACGAAAATATTGGGTTGCCGAAAGCATTTCTAAATTCCTTACCAATCCGCACAAGCCAATTATTCTGGCGCTTTCAAGACCTGACCGTCATAAAAACTTGAATACCTTAATTGAAGTTTACGGAAAAGACAAAGAACTGCAAAGTATGGCTAATTTGGTCATTTTTGCCGAATTCGAAAAGACATTGCTAAAATGCCAGAATCTGAAAAAAACGTTTTAACCGATTTGCTTCTTTTGATGGATAAATACGATTTGTACGGAAAAATGGCAATTCCGAAGAAACATGATGTTGAAAATGAAGTTTCGATTATCTATCGTTATGCTCGCAGAAAAAAGAGGTGTTTTTGTGAATTTAGCTTTGCATGAAAACTTCGGATTGACCGTTATCGAATCGGCTAGTTCGGGGCTTCCAGTTGTGGTGACAAAAAACGGCGGGCCTTCAGAAATTATTCCTGTTTGCCAGAACGGAGAATTAGTAAATCCGCAAGAAGAAAACCAGATCAAAAAAGCACTCCGAAATATTTTAACCGATGAAAATCGATGGAAATATTACTCAAATAATGGTGCAACTAATATTCAAAAATATTACAGTTGGATAAGCCATGTTAATCATTATGTAGATTTAATTAATGAAAATCTATCAGTTTCTTCAACCGGAATCAAAAAACAGCATTATCCAAATATCAATATCAGTCGATTAAAACGAAAAATAGATCACTTATTGGTTTCTGATATTGACGGAACTTTAATTGAACCAAAACTAGCAAATCCAGGTTTGAAAGAATTAAAAGCTCATTTAACCAATCGCACCGATAAAATGGCTTTTGCAATGGCTTCTGGAAGAAATTTAGCGCTTGTTAAAAAAGTAATTGATGAAGAAGAGTTTCCGCTACCCGACTTTATTATCTGTTCTGTCGGAACCGAAATTTATTACACCAATGGAAAGGATTATATTTTGGATAAAGGTTGGGCAAAATTTCTTGCAGGAAGATGGAAACGAGAAGATATTGTCAATAGATTGAAAGACATTAAATGGATAAAAATTCAGGAAGAAGAAGCTCAAAACCCTTATAAAATCTCATATTATTATGATAAAGAACACTACAATCATGATGAACTGATTACTGCTTTGGGAACGGGCTGGTACAAAGTCAACATTATTCCGAGTCATGGGCAGTTTTTAGATTTTATTCCCAAAAGAGCTTCAAAAGGAAATGCGATTAAATTCTTGTGCAGAAAATGGTCTATTCCGTTAAGTAATGTAATTGCGGCAGGAGATTCTGGAAATGATGTCGATATGTTTAGAGGTTCAGTAAAAGGAATTATTGTTGGAAACCGAAGCGCAGAACTTGCCGATTATGAAACAACAAAAAGCATTTATGTCGCTAAAAATTCAGCTTCAGAAGGAATTTTGGAAGGTTTAAAACATTATAAAGTCATAAAATAATTCATTCGTTGAGCATAAAAAATAAGCCATTAATTGCACAAATTTTCACGAATTTTTAATTAGGCAAAAATCTAAGACATATCACAACTACAACTTTGACAAAGTTCTTCAAATTAGAATTCGTGAAAATTCGTGCCATTCGTGGCAAAAAAACATACTAACAGTTTAAAAATAAGTAATAAAATGTATTCAGGTTCAGGATTTAGCAATTGGGAAATTGGAGATGTTGATGTATTTATAGATGAAAAAGGAATTCATCATTTATTTCATTTAATCATTCCAAATCATGATTATATCGCTCATGCCATTTCAAAAGACGGTCTTTCGTGGAAACGAGTAAAAAACGCTTTATTTGTGGGCGATCCAGGAGAATGGGACGATGATATGTTATGGACAATGCACATCAGCAAAAAATCGGATGGCGAAGGTTATGAAATGTATTATACAGGACTCAAACGCCAAGACAAGGGAATCGAACAAAAAGTAGGAAGAGCAATCTCTACCGATTTGCTTACTTGGAAAAAGGAAAACTTATACGGACTTCCGTTTAAAAGCGAAGCTCCACATTATGAAGGCAAAAATAACAACCCGCGACAATGGATTAGTTTTCGCGATCCTTTTAAATACCAATACAAAGGCGAAGATTATTTGTTAATTTGCGCCCGAAGCGCCTCTGGACCAACATACCGCAGAGGCTGTATTGGTGTAGCAAAAAGAGAAAAGGAAGGTTATGTCTTGCAAAAACCGCTTCACATTCCGTATGTTTATGATGATGTGGAATGTCCGTGTGTTTTTGAAATTAAAGGAACGCATTATCTTTTAGGATCTATCAGAGAAGATATTAAAATTCGTTATTGGTCTTCGCCAGAATTTAGAGGAGAATATTCTGCATTTCACAATAATGTTTTAATGCCACAAGGAAACTATGCTTGCCAGAGTGGTTAAAGATGGAAAACATTTCTTGGTTTACAATTTCTATTTTGCAGACGGAAACGTCAATACACATCGTGTGATTCCGCCACCAAAAGAATTGGATGTCGATAAAAGCGGAAGACTTTTGCTGAAAAGTTATTACTATTGGGAAAAACTGTATCAGAAAACGATTCTTCAAAAAGATTTGCCTCACCCATTGCCTATTCTAGGAAATCCGACAGCCGAATTTGTTTTGGAAAATGAAAACAAATGGCGATTTGGCTGTCGAAGCGGTTATGAAATTTATGACTTCGAAAAACCATCAAATGATTTTGTTTGGGAAGGAACATTGTCTGTTGAAGGAATGGGAAAAACGGGTTTTGTTATCGAATGTGATAAAGAAGGAACTGGATATTATATTTCGATTGATTTTATGAATGGTTTCGTGCAGTTTAGAGCTTGGGGATTTAATGAAAAAGATGTCAAGAATAATTTTATTTTTGAAAATATTCAAACCAATCAATTTGAAATTAGCGAAGAAAAACAGATTTTATTTAAAATTATCCGTTATGGAAATTATTATGAACTTTCCATAAATGACATCGTGAAACTGACTTTATTGGATTTTAAATACAACGAAGGAAAAGTCGGAATCTATGTTTGTTCTGCTGTAATTTCGATAAGCGATTCTAAAATTCACGTTATTCCAGAACCAGAAAACGAATATGCAGACTTCTGATCCTGAAAAATATGACAATGAACTTCAGCCAAATTCTTTAATCTAAATACTTATGAAAATTCAATCCCTTAAAATCGGTATGGCAATAGTACTTTTAATGTCTCTTAATTTTGCTAATGCTCAACAAAAAGATGCCGAAAAATGCCGTTATACCAAAACTCCTCAAGGTTATTTGATGGTTCTTCGCGAAGGCGATAATGTTTTGGAACTAATTGAAAAATTAGCCAAAGAGCAAAATATTCCGTCAGCAAATTTTACTGGAATTGGTTTTGCGCAAGATGCCACTTTTGGATTTTACGATTTTAACCAAAAGAAATTTCATCCCAAAACTTTCAATAAAGTCGAAATGGGAAGCTTAACGGGATCTATTGCCTGGAGCGGAGACAAACCTTCAATACACATGCACGGCGTTGCAACCGATGATAAATTTGATGCTTACGGCGGTCACATTTTGGCTTTAATAGTTGGTACAGGTTCTATGGAAATTTATATTACAGTAAATAATGAAAAACTGGAACGAAAAGTTGAACAGCCTCTAAATGCTAATGTTTTACAATTACCTTGTTTGAAGTAATTTTTGATTCCGCATAGAAAACTATTCTTTTACAATTTCCATATTTCTGCCATTTTTATTTATGGCTTTCCAGTTTGGATTGAGGTCAATCTCATAAAATTCTCCAATGATTTTTGTACCTGATATTTTGATTGGCAGTGGAAACACAAAGTAAGTCGTCCCATTTTTTTCATAGCTTAAAATCCCAGATTTGCCGAGTTCGTCTTTTCCTTTTATTGTTGAAAAACTTCCAAAGTTTTTACCTCCCGATTTATCTCTGCCTCTTATGCTTGAATATACAACTCCTTTGTCTTTTAGAATTAACGTTCCGTTCATATTAAATGAGCGGCCATAATTGTCTAAATCTGTCACAGCAACTTTTAAAATTGGCTGGTTGATGAGTAAATTTGTATAGTAGGCAATCAATTCATTTTGACGTTCCTCTCTTACTGTTTCTTGCTTATTTATTTCTTCGAAATTGTTTCTCGCTTTGGCTTGTTCTAATGTCTTTTTACTGATTTTGAGTTTTGATTTATTTACATTGATTTCATAAATTTCCGCAAAATTGTAAATTTTGTCCAAACCATTTTTCCAGTTGATATTCAGATAGTCAAAAATTAGTCCGTACGCTGGTCCTGTTGCGTAAGGAAAAGGTCGAGTGTAGGTTTCGGCTTCCTCCCTTTTACTTATTTCCGATATAGCTAGGTCATATTTGTTTTCATAATTTGATAAAACAAAACCTGTGTAATTTGCCAAACCTTCCAAAGTTTCTAGTTCTAATTCGGCATTTAGGTATTTTGAATATTTTTTTTGTCTTTCTTTTCTAAATGTTACAGCATCTTTTAGATAAGTTCTTACTTCGCCAGTTTCTTTGTTTTGATTAATAGATTTCAAGGCATTTCTTAATGCTTCATATTCTAACCTCAATAAAATCCGCGCATTTGTTTCATCCAAATAAGCAATTGCATTTCCATTAAATTTCCTTGTTTTAAGCTGTAGTAAATGAAACAATTCGTGAACAATGGTTGAACCATCCAGATAATTGTTTAAAACTGTAGCATATTCGTTTCCTTCATATTTCTGTGTCGTATTTACAAAAACCAACGTATTTGGCTCCATTGTTTTATAATATAATGTATCATTGTCTGTTTTACAGTTTGACAGCTTTGTTAAACTGTAAATAGTGTTATCATAATCAATCACGATAATACTATCATTCCAAAGTTTGTATCCCCACAATCTACCGTTGTCTTTTTCTAAAACAGATTTTGCTTCCAGAAGTTTAGTTTTAATGTTTTGTCTGTTTCTAAAGGGCTCTGTGGTTTTATTCTCTTTGATTTTAGAAATCACATTTTCCCATTCTTTAGTATGATACCATTTTTGAAATTCGATTTCGTTATTTAATTTATCAAAGTCAGAATAAAAACGTTTATTAACCAGATAATTTAGAATCTGAAAAGTCTTTTCAGGGTTATTATTTCCTGCAAAAATGGATGAGCCATGAAATAAAACAGAATCTGATAAGTTTTCTATTCCTTTTGCCAATTCTATCAATTTAGAAAAATCATCTTCCGATTTTTTGTAATTTTTGGCTTCGTAATTTTCAACTGCAGATTGATACATTTTATTGATGTCGGTTTCTTGTGCATTGACAAATTGGATAAAAACCGATACAAATAGAATTAGTGCTATTTTTTTCATCTCTGATTTATGTTTGAAATTCAGAAACAAAAATAATGAGCCAAATACTGAGAAATAGACTAAATCGGGGTTGAAATTAGGACTAATCCTAAGTATGATTTTTGAATTTATCTGCTAATTCATACCTGTTTGTTACATTTAGTTTTGCATAAAGATTTCGAATATGGGTTTTTACCGTACTCAACGAAATGAAAAGTTCGTCGGCAATTTCTTTATTTGATTTATTTTCCAAAATCAGTTTTGCAATTTTTTCTTCCTGATTCGTTAATGTCAAATTTGAAATTTCTTGTTGTATTTCTTTAGGTTGTATTGATCTTACTTTTTTGAACAATAAAAACGAAATAACAGCCAGGATCAGCACCAAAATTCCTAATATATAATTTAGGGTTTTATGGAACGAATACTTTTGTTGAAAAACAGTATTGGAAATTTTCGAAATTTCGTCTTGAAATTGAAGATAATATGATGTTTCGGAATAGTAACTTTTAAGTGAGTTTAAAATATCATTATAGAAATCCGGATTTTTTTCAAAGTCCGTTTTTAGATCAAAATTTTTTCTTTTTATATCCGAAAATGCAAGAAGTTTTATCAATGCAGGCGAGATGTTTTTAGCATTATATGCTTTTACTTTTTCAACAAAATCATTTATAGTTTGTTGTTGAGCTTCCTTGTTTTTAATTTCAGAATATCCTTGAGTCAATTTTTCTTCAAATTGTTTTAAGTTCCTCCATAATCTATCGGTATTATTTGAGTTTTGAGAATGGCTAAACCATCTATTTCCTGATTTTGAGAAATAAATTGTGTCAGTATTTGAAAAAATAAAATTGTAGTAATTGTTTTTGTCGCTATTGCTTACTAACTGTAAACCTTTTATGTCGTCAATATTTGAATGGATGCGGTAAAGTTTATCTTTTTTAGACAACAATTGACCTTTAAATTCAAAATATCCTGTGCTGTCGGTTTGGGTAGAAAAAAGAATCTGGCTTTCTGTAATTAGTGTTTCTTCATCGTACTTCAAGAGACTTAAATACACTGTTTTGTTTTTCTGTGTTGTTTCAATATGTCCACAAATTGAATATTGTCCGTAACAATTCGGAATAATTAGAAATGCAACAATGAGGGACGTTAAAAATCTGATTATTTTTCTTTGTTGCATTTGTAAAAATTAAAACAAATTCATTTTGACGTTTATTATTGACCAAATTACAAAAAAAGCCAATTCAATTTACATCGTCTCTCTTTGTTTATTTTTGTCAAAACAAGAGTTATAAAAGAACATTCTACAACTAAATAAAATTGATTTGTTCAATACATAAATATTCTGCAATAAAAGCTAGGTTAGTTGCTTTAAAAATCTAAATTACTTTCGTATTTTGCTTAAGATTAAACTGACACCTTTTAGCAATGCCACAAAGTCCTTCCCCAGAAGATGTAAAGAGAATTTTCGAAAATTATTTTACTGCCGATATGAACATCTGGACAGGATTTTCGGAGAAGATTAAAGTTCGTGTATTTGACAAATCTGAAATCATAAAAGATTATCATGGCGTCGAAAAATATCTTAATATCATCATTAAAGGATCTGCGGGATTATTTGTTTGGGATGGTAAAAGAGACATCTGCATTAATCTATTGTATGAAAAAAGTTTTATAAGTGATTATATGTCTTTTTTAAATCAGCGACCATCTGTTATTAAAACTGAAGCTTTAGAAGATTTGACGCTTTGGTCTATTCCGCATCAAGATTTGAACGAACTGTATCAAAGATCTGAAACAGGTTTACGAATTGGAAAAGCTATTTCTGAAATGCTTTATGTGCGTAAACAGCAAGAACAAATTAATCTATTAACGCTTTCTCCTCAAGAACGTTATTTGAAACTTATAGAAGGGCGTCCAGAAATTTTTCAAAGAACACCACTCAAAATCATTGCTTCTTATTTGGGATTAACAGCAGAAAGTTTAAGCCGAATTCGAAAAAGAGTTATGGAAAAATGATTTCTTACCCAAAGTCAATTTTATTTTCATTTTTGCTCGCTAAGTTTGCTTCACTAAACCAAACAAATTTAAAACGATGAAAAATAAAATCAACTTTGGCGCTATTATAGTTTATTATGTAATTGCTGTAATCTGCAGATATGCAGCTGTTAAAACCAATTTATTGTCAGGAATAGAAAATCCGTATTTAGTAATTTTGCTTCGTGGTGTTGGTCCTGCTTTGGGTGCTTTGGTTGCAATAAAAATATTCTCTCTTAACAATCCAATGTCGTTAAAAGGAATTTATAAAAATGCAATTGTTCCGTTTGCCGTTTATTGGATTCTTCCAGCTGTTTTAATTGCAGGTGTTTATTATTTCACAATCGGTAAATTTCCAATTTTATTAATGTTTACAGTTTTAGTTTACGGACTTTTAGAAGAAATCGGATGGCGTGGATTTTTGCAAGAACAATTGAAATCGCTTCCTAAATTTACTTCAATCTTAATTATTGCTGTTCTTTGGTTCGCATGGCATTTAAACTTTGAAACAACGCCAAGCAACATGATTTTCTTCGGAATCATTTTCTTTGGAACTTGGGGAATCGGAAAAGTATATACTTCTACAGGATCGCTATTGGCAGTTGCGGGAGTGCATTCGCTAAATAATTTCTTCCGTAATGGTTTACATGATACAGAACTTATTTTAATTGTAGTTTTATTAGTAATATGGGTTGGTTTTATTATTCTTTATAACAGAAAATATAAAACTGCTGTTAATCCAGCTTAACTTAATTCCGCAGACAATTGAGATAGTTTCTGCAAAATATTTTTTTTCACGCAGATTTAGCAGATTATGCAGATTTAATCAGTGAAAATCCTTTTAATCTGTGGCAAAAAAAACAGCGCAAACATTTTAAGTTTTGCGCTGTTTCTATTCTAATTTAATCTTTCCGTAGTTTCCATTCTCAAACAATATTCACTTCCTAAATACAATGGATTTCCATGTTTCTCTGACCAAAATCCGTCTAAAATATCTTTGGTAATGCATCTATAAACCGCAACTCCTTTATAAGTTTTATGATCATCGCCTTTATAACTAAAATTAATGACCAAAATATTGTCTTTAAAGAAACCCGTTCCTTTTTGTTTATGCGAATTGATAAGCCAATCTGCTTTTATGCGATTGTTTTGATCTAAAGTCAGAGTCAAAACACCTTTGTAAGTTATCTCATTACTTTCGTCCTGATTGCTTCCCGAAATAGAATAAGTGCCTACTAAATCTTGTATTGTCATTTATTTAATGCTGAATTTGAAATATAAATAGTTCCACATTTTAGAAATCTTTAATTGAAAGTTGGCAAATATATATAATTAATAAACTTTTCTAAACATAAAAAAATGCGCACACCATTACAGTCTGCGCATTCTAAAAAAATATCCGAATTATTTAATTTTCAAGGTATATGCAGTAAGCGTACTGGCTGCATCTCTATAGAATCTTACTCGATTATAAGTTCCTGCAGGTGTTCCTTCTGGAACTTTTAATATCGCTCTGTAAATAGTGCCACTTACAAATTCTAACGGATAAATTGCCGTTGGAGCTGTACTGTTATACATTTCTATTTTGGTAATTGTATTTAGTTGACCTCCTCTAATTTCAAATGTATCTCCAATTTTCCTTTCTGTTCCAGAACCAATTAACTCTGCTTTAAAAGAATCTGGTTCAATAACACTAACTTGAAATCTATTTTCGACACTTGCATTTTGAAGCGTATAAATTCCGTTTTTGACACGTAAATCATAAGTTCCTACAGGCATGTCTTCTTTAAGAAAATAATATACTCCATATTCCGTAAACGCTGTACCCGATGTGGTTGTTCCTAACGAACCACCTAAATGAACGATTTCTGCGGTATATTCTGTTTTCTCATCTTCTGCAGATACCAAATAAACTCTAGAGTTTTCGACACTTAGCCACAAATCATTTATCGATGATGTGATTCCTGAGTTTCCTATATTAACAATCTTTTGCAAAAAACCTTTTCTAAAAGTTTCTGGATAGGCTACAGTCCAAGTTCTTGGTTCTGTTTGTCTGAAATCTATTTTAAGCGTATATTTTTTTGTTGTTCCCGCTTTTGAAGTTACCGTGTAAACGGTTCCGTCTTTAAAAGGAACTTCTGTTCCAGATGCCGGAGAAATTACAGCTTCTGTACCAAGAACAATTTCAGGTTTTATGGTTTCTGGAAAAGATGTATTTACACTCCATGTCACTATTATATTTTCCTCTGTAATAGCGGCGCTTACATCATTATTATCTGCATCTTTTATCGTAAAAGACTCAATGTGAGTATATCCTGGAACTTTTACAACATCGCCAGGAATTGAATTTACTTTATCAATATATTCAGTATCACAAGAAAAGAATAGCACTGATAAAAAAAGTAATCCGATTAAAAATACATTGGTATTGTTTTTTTTATTCATGATTGTATTGATTATCTAATTTTTAAATGATTTTATTTTATTATTTTTGCCTTATTGATAAAGGCATTTATATTTTTAAAATGTCTGTATTTTCAATGCTTACGGTAATTCAAAAAGCCGTTTGATAGTCATGGGGTAATGATATGATATTAGTATTTTGCAGAGATCGCTGGTCAAGCTTTACTGCAAGCACTTTTTAATTATGTCGTAATCCCATGTTTCTTTTTACATTGTTATTGATTTATAATACTTTAGACCAGTTATAACTGATTACGTCGCTTGAAGTTCCTGGAGTAACCGCAGTTACTTTTACCAAATAAACTTCTGTAGCACTTGTATGAGGAACTGTAACAGAATGTGAATTTGTTCCAGCTGCTTTCCAGATTACAATAGCTTTAGCAGGAGTCATAACATGAGTTGTAATATTATAAGAGTAATATCCTAATCCGTAATTTGATCCAGATATTGTACCATTGTATCCAACTATATTATAAGGATCTGATGTTGGAGCTGTACCAACATTTCCAGTTGCATTTTTAACTTCAACACTTTCTTTCCATAAATCCCATTCTCCACAAACAGAATTTAAATCAACTGTACCAAGGTACCATTGAGCTGTATTTCCAACAGGACGAAGTGAAGCTCCGTAAATACCTTCCCACTGAACGTTTACACCGCCAATAACAGCAGCTACTGGAGTCCAGTTAGTATCTACAGATGATGGTGCTTGCCATCTATTTACAGTTACTGATGTTGAAGTTGCAGAACATAATTCTAATGCACTGCTTTGGCTGTTTGATTAGAAACTTGTTCTTCTTGTGCTTTTGCAAGTCCTTGTGAATCGGCAGTTTGGTCTTCTGAGCTACAAGATGTAATTGAAATAGTAGCCAATGCTAAAAATGATAAGATTATTTTTTTCATAATGATATATTTAATAGATTAATTTGGCTTCTTTTATTACCTCGGCAGAAAAGACAGACATTTTTTATTTGCAAGTTTATTTTGTAATTCTAATAGGATATTTCATTGTAGCGGTAAGATTATAGCTTTCCATCTGTATCCAATAGTCAGTATCGGGTTCTAATGTTATTGCTTCACTAGAAGTTCCTCCAAAAACATAAGTCGCTGAAAAGCTAAAGATGTCTAAACCTTCATTATACTGCTGAAATTGCCATTTTTTATTTCCTTGTGCATCTACAGCATAAACTTTTGTTACTTCGTAAGAAGGAACAAAGTTTTCACCTTTTAAAAACATAGAGCTTGAAACGGGTATAGTATAAGTTGAAGTCTCACTTGATAATTCTCTTAAAACCAATTTTGGCTGTTGGATCACAATTTTCACAGTATAAACAGCCGTTGTTCCATCAGCTGCTTTAGTGGTATACGTAAATGGTGTTTTTGCGAATACAGGCACTAACTCGGTAGCTGCGGGAGTAATAGTTGTTTTTTCAGGAAGTGAAATCGAAGTTTCTAAATATTCATATTCATAATAAGAAGGCAGATAAACTGTAATTGTTTTTTCTAAATTATTTACAGCACTATATATCGCTTGACTTTCGCCCGGATTTACAACCTTAAAAGATATAATTCTTCGTGCATCAAGGTCGGTAACAATTTCTGTAACTGGATCTTCTTTTACATCTGTCCATCTTTCTTCTTCATTATCGCAAGAAGTTAAAAGACTAAAAAGCGTAAAAGCAACAAAAAACAAAGGTGTTTTTAATTTTGTAATTTTAGTATTCATTATTTGTATTTGGATTGGTTATTTAATTTCAAATTTTGTACTTCCTTTTGGAACCATTACATAATCAAAAGTGTAATACATGTGCGGCGTATCTTTAAACCATTCAGCTGACGTATAAACATCTTTGTAAACCGAAATCATTTTAATTTTGGCATAATTTCCGTTTGCTGTTTTTAGAATAATAGTTCTTGCGGGAATAGTTGTTCCGTTTATAATTTTAAGAGGTTCACCAAGTGCATATGCTACGTGAGCTTTTTGCGGATTAGTTCCATCAGACACAACAACTCCATCAAAATCATACAAATACCATCCAGTTCCATTACCAAAAGAACCAGCATCATCTGTTCCTATAAGATCAATTCCTGTTTTAAACTGACTGTCAGCCGGAACATCAACCACTTCATCAAAAGGTTTAGCTACAATTGTAATTCCGCCAACTCCACCTGCCTGATAACCATTATTTTTATTGTCTAAACCGTTATTTCCAGACAAAAAGCTGGCATATAATCCGCCAAAAGCTAAATCCCATTTTCTTGTTTTTTTATAAGAACCGTCAACCGATTTATTCTCTTCAAGACTGTAGTAAAGTGTTGCAGAAGGCGCCGTCGGATTATCATCAGAAGTACTTCCTTGATAATTTTTTACATGAATGACTTTATTAAAAAGTGTTTGATCTGGAATTTCTGTTCCTGGGTTTTCTTCATTTCCGCTTCCTTCTGCTGGTTTATCATCAGATGAACATGCTGTAGTTGTAGCAGCAATAAGAAAAACCATCATCAATATTGGCGATACTTTCTCTATTAATGTTTTTATTCGTTTCATGGGGTTATCTATTTATTTGGTATTTAAATTTTTACTTCCGTCTGTCTGTATAAAATATCTGAAAGTGAAATAAGGTGCAGGCCAATTCAAATCTGTAACCGCTGGAGGATTTCCTTTATAGGCATTTACAAGTTGCAGTTTGGCATATTTCCCGTCAGGTAAACGTATCGCATATGTGCGATTCGGAATTGCCTGCATAATGTGGTCGCTTAAGCTGTAATAAAACCATCCAGCAGAACTTTCTGAAGAAGCCCATCCTATTTTGGTTATCTCGCTAGTATTAAAATCTGTATCTGAAGGTGCTTGTGTGACATTTTTATAATCTTCATTAAGCAATACAACAGAAGTATTTTCTGCTGGCCCTTCAAAACCAGGATTATATTGGTATTTTGCATTATTTACAAAAACTTCGCTATTGTAAGGTCCTGTAAAAGCAATGTCCCAGTCTTTTGTTTTCATATATTGCAAAGAATCTGCTTTGGTATGCGACCATATTTGTTTTTTATCGCTGAAGCGAAACAAAAACGTATGAAAACTTCTCTGTTCTTTTCCATTAGTTCCATCTCCCATAGAAGCTCCAGTGTCACCCGCAAGATCAGTAATAACAGTGCTTTTATTATCAATAAGCGAAGAGTTTGTATCTTCCTCATTGCTGCTGCAGGAAGCCAAACTTATCGCAACTATCGCGAAAAGCAGTATTTTACTTTTGTTAAATGTTTTAATTGTTGTCATTAGAAATATTTGAGTTTATTGGTTTTTAAAGAAACGATATCTAACACCCAAAAGAAGTATTCTTCCTGGCTGTCCTGGCATTAGCGGATCTGTATAATCGAAAATATTATCTGCCGTAAATCTGACATTGAGATGATCATTCAATAATTGCTTATCAATACTTGCATTGATCAGCCAGTAATCTTTCACGAAAATGTCATATTTGTCAATAAATTGATTTCCGTTACGATCTCCAAATGGATACTTTCCTCTAAAATTCACTCTCAAGTTTGCATTAAGTTTCCATGGATTATTGCGATAGAAAATAGAAGAATTCGCCATATGACGGGAACGGTTTTCAATTCCCCAATAATCTGATGGTCGCGGCTTATACGAATTTCCAGTTGCTGGATCGTGAATATTCTGACTGTAAGGCCATTTTCCTGCTCTGATGCTATCTTTTATGCTAAGATCTTTAGCAATTAAGTATTGATAACCAGCACTTATTTCTAGATTTTTTATTGGGGTTAATTTTAGCGAAAGCTCAAAACCTTTATTGACAGCTTCTGGAAGATTTTGGTAGGTATAAATTATTCTGTTATTTGAGCCTGTAGCAACTTGAATACTATTAATCTGATTGGTTATTCTATGATAAAAACCACCTCCCTCTACTTTGAGTTTCTTTGAAGGTTCGAAAATCAATCCTGCATTATAAGAAGTACTTTTCTCAGCTTGTAAATTTCCAGCGGTCTGATCAAGAACATATTGTCTGATTTCGCTGATTTGTCCATCTTTTTGAAGTTGTTCTAAGGTTGGTGCTAGAACAGCATTTCCAATTACTAAATAATTGCTGTTTGAATTGTAAAACACTAAATAATTGGTTTTAAAATCTGGTGCTTTAAATCCAGTTCCAACACCTGTTTTAAAAGTTAATTTTGGACTAATAAAATACTGCAATCCAAAACTCGGATTTAATCTTCCTCCAAAATTATTAGTATGATCATAGCGTAATCCGCCAACTGCCTTTAGTTTCTCGAAAGGAGTCCATTCTCCCTGAACATAAGAAAACATAGTTTCTAGAGAATTTACACCATTGAGCGCAACATCATTCATATTTTCAACACTTCCTCCAAAACCGCCAACAAGCTGGTATGTATTATTACTGCTATAAGAAAACTGCTGTTCTAAACGATGAAGTGTCTGTTGAAAAACATCTTGACTTACCGAACTATTATTTTCCTGCCAAGCTACACTCATATCAGCAGTATAATACGTAAGGTAGTATCTTGTAATACTTCTAAATGCGCTATTAAAACGATGATCAAATGAAACCGAAAGATTTAAATCCTGCTCATCTTGATTATCTCCAGAAATATGGCCTAAACCAAAATCCTTTTCCATAAAAGAACGACGAAGACCATATCGTCCGCTCAAGCCGAGAAAACTCTTTTGGCTTATCTGATAACGCGATCTTCCTTGTAAGCTATAATTGTCGTAAGGTGGCGAAGTTGTTCCTTGTATGTATTTAGAATTGGTATTGTAACCATCTGTTCTGTAATAATTTGCTCGCAAGATTTACAGTGCCTTTATTTTCAAGAAAAGGCGTCTCTCCTTCCAATGTAGCATCAACAATATTCAGTGATCCATAACTTACTGAAGCCTGCATTTGCGGATCTACAACTCCATGTCTGGTAATAATATTTATAGTGCCGCCTAAAGCCTCACTTCCGTACAAACTCGAAGAAGCCCCTTTTATAATTTCTATACGTTCGATGTTGGAAACGCTAATTCTCGAAAGGTCAAAGTTGCCATTGTTTCTCCCCACCATTGGCTGACCATCGATTAACACCATAATATATTCACTTCCAAAACCCTGCATTTGCACGCCAACAGATCTAGCCCCACCGCTAATATTGTTTACAATAGCAATTCCTGTTTGTTCTTTTAAAACTTCATCGAGCCTTCTACTCCCCATAAGTTCAATTGTTTTACGATCGATTACAGTAACTGGCATAGCGCTATATCGTGCATTTACCAAGTTTTCAGGATTACTGCTTTCTTTAATGCGGCTCGTTACATTGACCTCTTTCAAATCGACTCCTTGTTCCATTTCGATTTGAATGGAATGAGCAACGCCATTTAAAGTAATTTTCTCAATGTAATCTTTATAGCCCATATTGCTTATTCGAATTGTATACGCTCCATTTGATAATCCTGAAAATGAAAAATGTCCTTTACTGTCAGTTACGGTGTTTTTAAAAGAAGGTTCTAAAATTACTGTAGCATGCGATAATGGATTTTTAGAATGAAAAACCAAACCGTTTATACTATTATTATTTTGCCCCAAAAGCATATTAACAAATAGTAAAATGAAACTCGTAATAATTGTATTGTAATGACCGTAAGTGCTTTTATTTTTCATTTATTTTTTGACTGATTTTTTCTTAAAAACCAGAATAACTATTCTTATTTAGACTGTGTAAAAATAGTAATTAATAATAAAGTAATAGTATTTTATTTACATATTTTTTAAAATCGCAGAATATATCGTAAATAATACCTAAACTAAAACTTTATAAAAAATAAATTAAATCACTAAAAAACAATATTTTAAATAGTAATTATAAATAAAACAAATTCAAGAAAAAAACTCAAGAAGAGAAAAAGATAGTGCGAAAAAATTAATATTATTTTTATTACGAATTTAAAAAATAGAAGTTTCCTTGCCTTATTTGAAATCTTAAGTCTTAAGAAAAAAAACAAAATAAACTATCATTTTTTATATGAGAAAACACAGAATAAACAACATTGAAATTTTGTTAATTTCTTATAGAATTAAGTAAGAACATTTGAGTTTTTATGATTAAATTGGTTGTATGAGAACAAATCCCGATGTACTTATTATTGGAGGCGGTCTTGCTGGTCTGGCAAGCGCTCTGCACTTATCTAAAAAAGGTTTGAGGGTAACTCTTATCGAAAAAAATACATATCCAAAGCATAAAGTTTGTGGAGAATATATCTCAAATGAAATTCTTCCTTATTTATTTTGGTTGGATATAGATGTTAGAGAACTCCATCCAACCAGCATTTCAAATTTTGAATTTGTTGCACAAAACGGTAAAACAGCAAAAACAAAACTTCCGCTTGGAGGTTTCGGAGTCAGCCGTTATGAATTGGATCATTTCTTATTTAAAAAAGCCGTCGATAATGGCTGTACTATTATTACAGAAAATGTCACTACTATTTCTTTTGAAAATGACATTTTCACCGTAACAACTTCTGAAGAAATTTTTTCAGCAAAAATAATTTTAGGCGCTTATGGCAAAAGATCAAATATTGATCAAGTTTTGTCAAGAGACTTTATTTCTAAAAAATCACCTTGGCTTGCCATAAAAGCGCATTACAAAGGGAAATTTGATGAAAGCCTCGTTGGTTTGTATAATTTTCAAGGCGGTTATTGCGGCGTTTCTAAAGTCGAAAACGACGTTATAAACATTTGCTATTTAGCCGATTTTGAAACTTTTAAAAAATACAAAAACATTGAAGAGTATCAAAAATCGGTACTTTATAAAAATAAGAAACTGAAAGCTATTTTCGAAAACAGCACTTCCCTATTCGAAAAGCCTTTAACTATAAGCCAGATTTCATTTGACAAAAAAGAATGTGTAGAAAATCATATTTTAATGATTGGAGATACCGCAGGATTGATTCATCCAATGTGCGGCAACGGAATGGCAATGGCGATCCATAGCGCTAAAATAGTCGCTGAACTAGTTCTTGATTTTTATTATGGAAAGATTGAAACCAGAAATGAATTTGAAAAAAAGTATATCAAAGAATGGAAAAAGCATTTTAGCAAGCGATTATTTTTTGGCAGACTATTATCAAATGCATTGACGCATAAAAATTTAACTCATATCATGACGACCATTGCGAGCATCGATTCCTGCATTACTTTCGTTCATTATAAAACAAACGCACGGCCGACCAATAACAATTGAATAAATGGGTGTAAACACTAAATATAGAACAGAAGAAATAGAGATAATGGATGATTTTTCGCTTGAAAGCGAAGAATTGATTGGCGCGTTAGATCAAATTGCTTCTATCAACCAATTGCTTGGAGGAAATAAACTGACGCTACATGGCATAAAAGAACTTTTAAAAAATAATGATATTTCAAAAACAATAATCATTGCTGATATTGGTTGCGGAAATGGAGATATGTTGCGAATGCTTGCTAAATACGGAAAAAAGCAAAATCTAAATTTTAAATTAATTGGTATCGACGCCAATGCTTTTACAATTGATTATGCCAAGAAACTTTCACAAGATTTTACAAATATTGACTATCTCTGTATGGATATTTTTAGCGAAGATTTTAATGAACTGAAATATGATATTGTTTTGTGTACGTTGACGTTGCATCATTTTACAACAGCGCAGATTGATAAAGTTATGAATGTTCTAAATAAAAATGCTTCGATTGGAATTGTTGTAAATGATCTTCATCGAAGCAAACTCGCTTATCGATTATTTGAATTGGTAAGTGTTATTTTCAATCTCAATAGAATGTCTCGTAATGATGGTTTGATTTCCATTTTAAAAGGATTCAAAAAAAGGAATTGGAGCATTTCTCCGAAAAACTAAATCTAAAAAACTATTCCATAAACTGGAAATGGGCGTTTCGCTACCAGTGGATAATTACTAAAATATGAGTGTAAAGATAATCACAGCTGTTAAGCGACTTCCGCAATATTCACGAACGACTGAAGAAATACTTCCGCTTGTAGATGTATGGCTTGAAGGTCAAGAAGAACGTTTTATTAAAAAAGTCAAAAAGATCTTTGAAGGCGCTTCTGTAGACAAACGTTATTCTATCATGGAACCTTCAGAGGTTTTTACCGCTACTTCATTCGAAGAAAAAAATGATATTTATAGTCGTGAAATGATTGTTCTTGGACATCAAGTTCTCGAAAAAGCATTAGAAAAAACTGGTTGGGATCCGCAGAGTTTAGATTACATTATTACCGTAAGCTGTACCGGAATTATGATTCCCTCGCTTGATGCTTATTTGATTAATAAAATGAAACTCAGACAAGATATTGTTCGTCTTCCTGTAACCGAAATGGGTTGTGCCGCAGGGATTTCGGGAATTATTTATGCCAAGAATTTTCTAAAATCGAATCCTGGAAAACGTGCGGCGGTAATTGCTGTAGAATCGCCAACGGCAACTTTTCAGTTAGATGATTTCTCCATGCCGAATATTGTCAGCGCTGCGATTTTTGGCGATGGTGCTGCTTGCTGTTTATTGTCTTCAAAAGAAGAAGATGCTGGTCCTGAAATTCTCGATGAACAAATGTATCATTTTTATGATGCTGAACATATGATGGGTTTCAAACTAACCAACGGCGGACTGCAAATGGTTCTCGATATTGAAGTTCCAGATACCATTGCTTCTCATTTTGGCGATATTATTCATCCTTTTTTGAAACAGAATAATTTAGAAATTAAAGATATTGATCACATGATTTTTCATCCCGGGGAAAAAAATCGTGACAACTGTTGAATCTCTTTTTGGAGGATTAGAGAAAAATATTGACGACACTAAAGAAATTCTTAAACAATACGGTAATATGTCGAGCGCTACGGTTTTGTATGTTTTAGAAAACATTATGAATCGAAATCCGAAAAAAGGAGAAAAAGGTTTAATGCTGAGTTTTGGCCCAGGATTTTCAGCACAAAGAGTTTTATTGCAATGGTAATTTGAAAGCTTATGAAATTAACAGATATCGTAAAACAACTTCCTTACAGTGAGCCCTTTTTATTTGTGGATGAATTGCTTCACGCAGATGAAAACGGTGTTATAGGAACTTATACCTACAAAGAAAATCTTGATTTTTACAAAGGCCATTTTAAAGATAATCCCGTTACTCCAGGCGTTATTCTAACTGAAACAATGGCGCAGATTGGAATGGTTTGCTTAGGAATATTTCTATTAGGAAATGAATTGGGAGAAAACACCATAATTGCTTTTACTTCTGCCGATATGGAATTTTTGAAACCTGTTTATCCAAATGAAAAAGTAACGGTAACTTCAGAAAAATTGTTTTTCCGTTTCGGAAAATTAAAATGTAATGCTGTAATGAAAAATGAAGCTGGACAAGAAGTTTGCCGAGGTGTTTTGGCTGGAATGATAACCAAGAAATTATGAAAAAGCGAGTTGTTATAACAGGACTTGGAGTTGCCGCGCCAAATGGTGTTGGCATTTCTGCGTTTAGTCGTGCACTGCAAAACGGCATTTCGGGTATTCGTCATGATTCTCAGTTAGAAGAATTGCAATTTTCTTGTCAGATTGCGGGTCAGCCTCAAATATCTGAGGAATTAAAAGCCCAGTATTTTACAGAACTCGAACTTCGCGGATTTAATAGCACCGGAATTTTATATGGTGTTATTGCAGGAATGGACGCTTGGAATAACGCAGGTTTGCCAATAAACGAAAATCCAGATTGGGACAGCGGAGCTATCTTCGGATCTGGAACTTCTGGAATTGATAAATTTCGCGAAAGCATTTATAAAATTGATGAACTGCAAGTTCGTAGATTAGGAAGTACAGTTGTGGCACAAACAATGAACAGCGGTATTAGCGCTTATCTTGGCGGTAAAATCGGATTGGGAAATCAGGTTACTACGAATTCTTCGGCTTGTACAACTGGAACCGAAGCTATTTTAATGGCTTACGACCGAATTCAATCTGGACAGGCAAAACGAATCTTGGCAGGAAGTACTTCTGATAGCGGGCCTTATATTTGGGCTGGATTTGACGCGATTCGTGTTTGTTCTTCCAAGTTTAATGACAATCCAGAAGAAGGTTCAAGACCTATGAGTGCTTCGGCAGCTGGATTTGTTCCAGGAAGCGGTGCTGGTGCTTTTATTATTGAAGATTTGGAAACTGCTTTAAAACGAAACGCAATCATTTATGCTGAAATTTTGGGTGGAAATGTCAATTCTGGCGGACAGCGCGACGGCGGAACGATGACGGCACCAAACAGTACAGCCGTTCAAAGATGCATTAAAACTGCTATCGAAAATGCAGGAATAACTCCGAATGAAATTGATGCTATAAACGGGCATTTAACAGCAACAACAAAAGACAGTTTAGAAATCGAAAACTGGACAAAAGCGTTAGAGAGAAATGGTTCTAATTTTCCGTACATTAATTCACTCAAAAGTCTAACTGGACATTGTTTAAGCGCATCTGGAAGCATTGAAAGTGTTGCCACAGTATTACAGCTTTATGAAGGTTTTTTGTTTGGAAATAAAAACTGCATTGATCTACATCCGGAAATTACTGCACTGATTGATTCGTCAAAAGTGCTCTTAGAAACAAAAATAACTAACCCAAAAATAATTGCAAAAGCCAGTTTTGGTTTTGGCGATGTAAACGCGTGCATATTATTTAAAAAATTCGAAAATTAAAATGGACAGACAAGAACTTACCGCAAGATTAAAAGTAATTATAAAGCCTTTTGTGACCAACATGGACGCCTATGACAACTTAACAGAAGAGACTGATTTTATAAAAGATTTAAATATAAATTCGGCAAACTTGGTTGATATTGTTCTTGATCTTGAAGAAAACTTCAATATTGTAATTGACAATATCGATATGGAAAGAATGCTAGATGTAAAAACAGCTTTAGAAATTATCGAAACTAAACTTGCCGAAAAAATGATTGGCAACGATATTATAGATCTCGCGCAGTCACGTATAGAAAGCAATTGGCAACGGAAAGGCTTTATAGAAAAGCTTTTTACGGCTGATGAACAATTGCTCATAAAAAATTATGCTGAACCAGAAATCATGGTTTGGCTTTTATGGAGTATGAAAGAGGCTGCGTACAAAATCTATAATCGCCATACCAAAATACGTGAATTCAGCCCGAAAAAGCTTTCTTGTTCATTAGACTCTTTGACTTCAAAAAATGCATCAGGAAGAGTAATTTGTGATAAAAGAATTTATCACACAAAAACAATTTTATCTTTAGAAAACATTCATACTATTGCTGTAGATAATAAGAAAAATATCAATAATGTGATTGAAGTTCAGAACCAAGAAATTGTAAAAGATGAAAATGGAATTCCGTATTTAAAAATTTTAAATTCACTTCAGGATATTTCAATCAGTCATCACGGAAGATTTCAGAAATGGGTAACTATTCGCCAATAAATCTATTATGCTCTCATTGTTTCTTTAGAAGAAATTCTCTCAAAACAACAGCATGATTTATTTCGGCATCTTTTGCACCATACAATAACGTAATGGATTGTTTCTCTGCAATTGCTCTTAAACGCTCAACATCTTCATTTTTCGTTTTTAATTCTTCTGTATATAATTTAGAAAAATCGGTAAAATGTTCTTTTTTATGATCGAACCACGTTCGCAATTTTGGCGAAGGCGCAATTTCTTTATCCCATTCATCCATTTTAAGATCAACTTTTTTTATTCCTCTCGGCCATAAACGATCTATTAGAATGCGATAAGTTCCATCATTCTCTTTAGAATCGTAAACTCTTTTAATCTGTATTGCTTTCATTTCTTACTTCATTTCTTTCAGAATACTTTCTGCTATTTTTGCATAATCATCGTTGAAGTGATGTGAGCCTGGAATTTCTATGGCTTTAATATTCGATTCTGCAAAACGTTTTCTGGTTTCTTGATCTTCTTCACTTCCGAAAAAACAAACCGGATTATAAGCTTTTATCTTCTTGATTTCCGAAATCACATCATAATTATCATTTGAACTTTCCATACTTAACATATCTGTAATATGAATTTCAAAATCAGCTTTTACATCTGGCGATAACGAGTAAACTCCTTTTAAACTTTCTTTTAAGTTTTCTGGAAAATTAGCCGCAACAAACGGAATAACAGATGCACCAAAAGAATAACCTACAAGAATAACCGATTTTTTATTCCATTGCAGACAAATAATGTTCTACTGCTTTTGATATAGCAATTGAAGTTTCTGATGGCGTTTTAGCATTCCAAAAATACTTCTGAGCATCAAGTCCAACAACTGCAATTCCTCTTTCCGCTAACGCTTCTCCAACAGATTGATCAAAACTTGTCCAGCCGCCATCACCAGAAATGACAAAAGCAATCGGAAGATTTTCATCTTTACTTTTTGTCGGAATCAATGTTAAAGGCATTTCAAAAGGCAGTGGTTCCAAATGCTGTTCTTTCAATAACGAATTCTGCTCTGATTTTTGTCTCGCATAATTGGGTGTATTCAGAATTTCTTTATAAGCATCTATAAACTGAGGAAGCCAATTTTTTGTAACCGAAAATCCGTGTCCAACTTTTTGAAGTGTAATTAATTTTCCTTGTTTAAGTCCGTCCATGTATTTTTTAGTATCTGCATAATTGCAAACCTGATCTGTTGTTCCTTGCAAAACAATAAAAGGAGCTGTAAGTTTTTCTGTTTTTTCTAGATAAAAGGCTTTTCCTTCTTTTAAAACATGAGAAGTTAGTCCAGAACCATCGCATAAAGTTCTGTCTGTTTCAATATCAGGACAAAACCCTAAAGCAATAGCTCCACTAAAAGTATTGGCAGGAGCTTGAGCCAGCATTCCATAAACGAGTGTAGCGCCAGAAGAATATCCTACTAATATGGGTTTAAAATATTGTTTTAGCTTTAATTTCTTTTGCAAAATCAAACTCAATTCTTCAAAATCGCCTGCTGGATAATAACATTTTGATTTTTCTTTTTTAATGTTTTTAAAATAATGCTGAATATCAATACCAGCCACCAAAGCTCCTTGATCTACAATATTTTTGGCCATATCTACTACTCCACTATTCCAGCCTCCGTCACCAGAAATAAACAGTACAACTGCATTTGGTGTCGCTTTGGGTTTATATATCGTTACTTTTCCAAATGAACCTACATTTATAGTGTCCAAGCTTGTCTGCAAAAATACTTTGACCAAAAACAAAAAGAAAAATTATTGCTATTTTATTCATCTTGATTCTTTTTAACGTTAAATTAAAACTGGTTTTCTTTACCATACATTATTATCGAAAGCGCAATAAAATATACATAGAGATTTAGCAGAAAGAGTCTTTGCCATAATCCTTTGTAAAGAGAAATGAAATTATTTTGATCTGAAGAAAAACGAAATGTAAAGAGTATCGTTGTAATAAGTCCGAAAACAAAAACAACCCATGAAAAAATATGAAACAGATATTTTCTTTGTGTTACAATAGCTTTACGTAAAATAAAAGGAAGCAGTAATGCCGCAATAACACCAATGCCACCGGCCAAACTATGCATCATAAAAGAATCAGTCATTCTTCCCTCGACTCTATCAGCTTTAAATAAACCAGAGCCAATACCTTCTCCCCAACCGTAGAGGATAATTAAAACAGAACCTAATTTTATAGCATTAGAGTTGTCATTAAATGCTTTTCCAAAAAAAATTCCAAAACCAATAAATATAATTCCAATGCAAATCCACCAAATCGAAATTATATTAGAAACAGGACTAATACTCGTCCCTAGCGAACTCATTGTATCTTTTAACTGATCATATCCAGCGTATCGGCTTCCTAATACAAACACGGCAATAAAATCGGAAATACAGGTAATGATACAAAGTATTGCCATTATTTTTGTCCAATTTAATTGTGCTGTTTTCATATTTTAAAAAAATTATGGTTTTACAACTTTATTAAGAACAATTGGAGCTTGAAGCAAATCGTAATCATGAGAATACACCAAGTATTTGTTGTGCCAAATGGGAGAAAATTTTTCCTTAAAATCTCGCAAACCTTTATAATGCGAAAAGAATTTGATTCTTTCGTAAGCAAACTTCATTGATTTTTCAGGAAAAGTATTCGCTTCCTCAATTCCGCTCATAGCGGCCAGTCCTAGATTTACAGCTTCACAATTTTGCGATTTTAAATAAGTGAAAAGTTCAATAAGAATAAAATCCATTATACCGTTTGGCGCATCGTTCGTTTTACGGATTAAATCGTAAGTTCCTTCATTTTCAGCATAATCGGGAATTACATTTAAGAAAGCAACAACTTTTTCTTCGGCGTTATCAACCGTAATAATCGTTTGCTGTTTAAGCTCTTCCCAATCAAATCTACCTTGAGAAAATATAATTTCGCTTCTTCCTGTACTGTCTAACCATTCATCGCTAACAGCTTTTATTTTTTGAAGCACTCCATCCTTTATTGGCGGCGAGTAAATAGTAGTTTTAAAGCCTTTTTCTTTGACTTTGCTTATTGCATTTCGCAACGATTTTTTTGCACCTCCTTCGAGTGTAAATAGCGATAAGTCTACAACTCCTTCTTGACCAATAAACAAACTCTTTTTTTGCAGTGAAGCAAACACATCTAAGTTTTCTTCGGACACGCGATAGTAGATGCTTCTTAGACCGTTTTCATAACAATAATCATCAAATTCTATTATACATTCTTTCATTTCGGCATTCGATTCTGCAACTGGATTTTCTAATACAACAGCAAAATTATCGGCAACACGATACGCTAAAAAAGCTTTCTGATTTTTGGCAATAAAAATGGTCTTGTCATCGTAGGTTTTAAAATAATCCAATGATGACGAACCATATTGCTTCAGAATAGCATTTGCTTGCAGAAAAATCTGCTTCTACAGCTTGTTTTTTAATTGTATACGGACGTATTAAAGCGTAAAGCAGAAATCCTAGAGAGAGAAATCCACAGATATTTATCGACAAAAGAAAACGTCTTGCAAAGCGGTCCAAAGGCACCAAATCTGAACTTCCGATCAAGAAATAATTTTGCAATGTATATCGTATCGATTGAAGCCAGTCAAAATCAATATTAAAATGTTTTTTGTCTAAGAAATAAAAGCCTAAAATACCATAAACTAAAACAGCTGAAATACTTATTAAAACCGTTTTTAAACCTAAACTCTGCAAATGCGAATTGCTCTTTATATAATATTCTTTTCTTGTCACTATTAAACTAACCAGAACAATAAGTGCAATTACAGCTTCTTCATAATCAATGGCTTTAGTAATATTTCCTATTACAGAAATGCCAGTAAGAAAAACTGAAAACCACCACGCAGTTCGCAAGCCTTTGAGCATAAAAGCCGCATTAACTAGCATAAATAAGCCTGCAGTTATTACAAAATAGTTGGAAACTTTGATTGCAGAAATGGGAATTATATCTTCTAAAACATCTAAACGCTCAGAAATAGCAGGCGTTAAAACAGATATGATATTGATTAATCCTAAAATAAAAATTAGAAAAGAAGGAATAATGCGCATTAATAATTTATTGGCACTGAATAAAAACAATGCTTGCTCCAGCCAGTAACGGAATCCAGAATTCGAAGAAGCGATAGAGAAAGGTAATTGCTATTGCATTAACATTCTGAAAACCAAATTGTATCAATATAAAACTCATTGATATTTCGATAGCTCCAAGTCCACGAAGAAAAGGCGAAACAATCAAGAATATAACCGAAATAATGTACCCCATTATCGCTGCGGTTAAAGATGGCGCAAATCCTAAAGCGATCATGGCGACATATAAATGCCCAATTCCGACAAACTCAATAATAGTGGAATAAACAACTACAAGCAAAAACTTATTTTTTATGATTCTGTTGTTTCTTAAATCCTCCATAAAGACCTCGGCAGAAGGAAAAAATCGAATAATAATAGTATAAATAAATCCTTTTTTTATAACCGAAACATAAACATAATACAGCATAATGCTTAATCCAGCAACTGCCGCAAACGCATACCATTCTCCAGAACCTGTCGTGCCTTGAAAAAAAGAATAAATTAAAGCAGGAATAGCAACTATAATAACAGAAAGGATACCGACAAAACCATAAACAATTGATGCAAAATGAATTTGAGTTGCTTTTACACCTTTCTTTTCGATTGGTTTAGTGAAAAAAGCTAAAGAAGAAATTCCGCCAGCAGGCAGGAAAACACTAACAAAGTTTCGTTTTAGAAAGAGAATAACGGCATCTTTAAATGAAATTTTGCTTTGTACGGCCAAAAAAGAGGCGTAATACATTAAAGCTTGCAATGTGATATAAATAGCGGCTAGAATAACACCAGATAATACCCAAAAAATGCTTGCATCTGCAATAACATTTTTGACTTCTTTTAATTCTGAATTTTCATGTTTGATAAACCATATTCCGATTCCGAGAAAGAAAATGGTAAAGATTGCTTGCCTAATAATTTTATCATTTTCGCGTATAAAAGAGATTCCTTTTTTTCTTTAAAAAAAACAAGAAATCGGTTAGAAATGGATTGTACTTTCATATTTCTATTATAGAATAATTTTAGCAATGAAAATAAATATCTTGTGTCGTATAAATTTACAATAATTATCTATCACTTATAACTTTACACAAATCTTTTTTAAGTAGCCAGAGAACCAATTATTAAGAAGATTCTCTATATTTGAATTGAATTATGTTCTAATTTTAATTCATTAACGAGCCAAAATCTATGAGGATATTTTTGACAAAATCTGTATTATTTTTACTATTCTTAACCTTACTTTCTTGCGAAGGCAAAAAAACACAACCCGAATCTAAACCAGCATATAAAGCTGGAGTAATTTTATCTTTTGATGATGCTTATGTCGACGAATGGTCTGAAGCAGATCAAGTTTTAAGAAAATATTCTTGGAAAGCCACTTTTAACGTCTGTAGAATTGATTCTATTGGAGCTCCCGAAATAAAAACACTGTTAGAGATGCAAAAATATGGTCATGAGATCGCTGGACACGGTTATCATCATTACAATGCTGTTAAGTTTACCAAAAAATATAGCGTCAAAGAATACTTAAAACAAGAAATAGATCCGATGATTGTTTCTATGAAGAAAAAGGGATTCAACGTTACATCTTTTGCTTATCCTTATGGAGAAAGATCAGATTCATTAGATCAAGCATTATCTCCTTTATTTAAAATTATTAGAGGAAGAGCATTTGGTGGTGAAGCTCCAGAAAAACAAGACAGCTATTTTAATAATTCTAAAATTGTTTTTGCTTTTGATATTGACAATAGCCACATTCATTTCAGCATTCCTTATGTATTAGAATTATTAGATTATGCCAAAAGAAACAATAAAATTCTACTTCTTTGCGGCCATAAACCTGTAAAAGAAATCACTGAAAATTATCAGGTTAAAATTGAAACTTTAGAATTCATCTGCAAATACATGAAATTGAATGATCTTAAGTTTTATAAACTTTCCGATTTAGACAATTTGGTTCCGCCGAAGCTTTAATCCAGAAAATTGAATTACCACTAACATAAAAACAGCTTTTTTAAAATGAAAAATTTTCTAATCACATTAAGCCTAATACTATGTAATATAATGGCTTATTCTCAAAAAGGCACAATTCCTGCCGACAATCTGCTTAAAACCAAATTGGACTCTCTGGTTAACAAATCTGCTCTTCCGTTTATGTCAGAAAGTTCAAGAGTTGGTCTTTCTATCGGAATTATAAAAGATGGAAAAGAATATTTCTACAACTACGGTTCTACTCAAAAAGAAAAACAAGTTCTTCCTACTTCAAATACACTTTACGAACTGGCTTCAAACAGTAAAACATTCTCTTCAACATTACTAGCAAGAGCTGTTCTCAACAAAAAAGTAACTCTTACAGATGATATTAGAAAATATTTGAAAGGAGATTATCCAAATCTTCAATATAAAGGAACGCCAATTACACTACTAAATCTTGCTAACCTTACTTCTGCCCTTCCAAACTGGATGCCTGATAGCAGAGAGATTTTCGCGAAAGCCAACCCCGATTCTATTGCTTATATATTAGACGCCGTGCATCGAAAATATAGCAGACAACAATTTTATACCGATTTGCATGATGTGAAATTAGATACAGTTCCTGGAGCAATTTCTAGACATTGCAACACAGCAGCGCAATTATTAGGTCATATTATGGAAACAGTTTATGGAGAAAAGTTTGGCACACTTATAAAGAAAGAATTTACAACTCCGCTTAAAATGAAAAATACCGTTTTATTAGGCAATGTTAAACTTCCTGCTTCAATGGCATTTGGATATGATGCAAAAGGAAGAAAAATGCCTTTTATAGATTGGGAAGATATGCAGGTTGCGGCATCAATAGCTTCTTCAACATCAGATATGCTACAATACATTAAATATCATTTGAATGAAAAAAATGCAGATGCAAAATTAACACATCAGCCAACTTTTGGAGATCTTAAGAATGGTGCAATAGGCTTAAACTGGAAAATAACCAAACCAGAAAATGGTCCAGTAAGAATTTCGCATACTGGAGGAAGTTTAGGTTTTAGTTCTTATGTTGTCTTTTCTCCAGAATCTAATTCGGGAATTATTCTCTTTGCAAACGACTCTGATATGAAAACACAGAATGAGCTCATCAAATTGGCCGAAACAATATTGTATTAAAAACTGAATTTAAAAGCCTGATTTTTTCAGGCTTTTTCTTTTTTATAATCGAAAGATTTATTCTAAAAAAAAATACAGAGAATAAATACTTTTAATTACTTTTAATGCATCAATTTTATTCTACATAATGATTATTAAGAAAAAAGACAACTGGTTTAAAATGCTCTTTGAATGGAAGGGTTCTGTTTTACCCCAATTGCTTCCACGATTGTTTCTACTCTTTTTGTTTTCCTTCCTTATTGTTTATTATAAATCTTTTCTTCTCGAATATAATCTTCACATTAATCCAGCAATTTTTACTTTGTTCGGAATTGCGCTTGCCATATTTCTTGGTTTTAGAAATAATGTAAGTTATGATCGTTTTTGGGAAGGAAGAAAACTTTGGGGCGCTCTTTTAAACGATACCAGATCGCTAGCCAGACAAAGCATTACACTTTTAAATACAAAAGAAAACAAATTAGAAAGCCAAAAGTTCATTAATCTTTTAATTGCATTTGTTTATGCTTTAAAACATCAATTACGAAATACCAATTCTACAGAAGATTTTAATCGTTTGCTTCCTTCAGACTTTAAAGAACAATTGAAAGATGTTCATTTTAAGCCAATTATTATTTTAAGAGAATTAGGTTTATGGGTAAAAAAAGCAAAAGAAGAGGGCAAAATTGACGGAATGGCGCAATTGGCATTCGAGGAAAATTTAAATAAACTTTCGGATATTGTTGGCGGATGCGAAAGAATTGCCAGTACTCCTATTCCGTACACTTATAGCGTATTATTGCATAGAACTGTTTATATCTATTGTTTTATACTTCCGTTTGGATTTGTAGAAACATTAGGATGGATCACGCCTTTTGCAATTGTTTTTATTGCTTATACTTTTGTAGCCTTAGAAGCTATTGCCGACGAATTAGAAGAACCATTTGGCGTTCAGCCAAATGATCTAGCTTTAGATGCAATGTCTCTTATGATTGAAAATACACTTTTAGAATTAAACGATCAAAAGACGATTGAAAAGAAAACTCCTAACCAATATTATATTACCTAATTTACTTCAAAAACGATGAACAAAGTTTTATTAGTCGAAGACGATCCGAGAGTTGCTTCTTTTATTACAAGAGGACTTGAAGAGCAATTGTATCAGGTAAAAAATGTCAGCAAAGGTTTTGACGCCATTAACGAAGTAATGGAAAACACCTATGATATTATCATTCTTGATATTATGCTTTCTGATATTTCTGGTTTTGAAGTCTGCGAAGTTTTAAGAAATCGAAAAATAATTGTTCCTATTCTTATTTTAAGTGCACTCGATACTCCACAAGAAAAAGTTAGAGGACTGAAAGCCGGAGCCGATGATTATTTGGCAAAGCCCTTTTTGTTTGAAGAACTTCTAGCGCGAATCAATGCACAACTTCGTCGCACAGAATTTAGCACTGGCGTTTTGGATTTTCAGTCGTATGCCGGAATCAAAATTAATATGAAAGAACAAAGCGCCAGCAGAGATGGTAAAGAACTTAATCTTTCTTCGAGAGAATTAAAACTTCTGATCTTTTTTATGAAAAACCGAGAAACTGCTTTGTCTAGAATTGCCATTGCAGAAGCTGTTTGGCACATGGATCTTGATATGAGCATTAATACTGTTGATGTTTATATTAATTATTTAAGAAATAAAATCGACAAGAATTTTCCTTTTCCGCTGATACATACCATAAAAGGTACCGGATATATGCTTAAAGATAAATCTAATGAATCTTAAAAGTAAACTTGCCAGAAATTCGACTCTGCTGTTTGCCTTTATCTTAGGCCTTGTTCTTATTGGATCTTTTTTGCTTTTTAAAAGCCATCGAAAAGATTTGTATTATGAAAAACTCGAAGACAACGCCTTAATTACTGCTTTCTTCTATTTTGAGAAAGATGAAATTAGAAAAATGGACAGTGTCAGTTATAAAGACATTGAAACTCAATTTAATAAAATTGCGAATCAGTCTATTCGAATTTACAATGCAAAAACAAAGAAATTGTATTTACGCGATGATGTTCCTGTTGTATTAAATGATCGAGAATTAAAAGCTATTTCGCGAGACCGAATTCTGCATTTTACAATAGACGAAAGACAATTTAGCGGTTTATACTACAAAGACAATCAAGGAGATTTTATTATTGTTGTTTCTGGAATAGACGATGTTGGAATTAGGCAGTTAGAAATGCTTGCCATTGTTTTCTTTACTTTTTATCTGGCAGGAATTGCACTTAATTATCTTTTAGGAAGATTTTTGGCAAAACAAACTTTCAGGCCTTTTGCCGATGTTATTTCTAAAGTAAATACCATTACAACAGAAAATCTACATTCTAGACTTGAAATGCCAACAGCAAGCGGAAAAGACGAAATAAAGGAACTGATTACAACTTTTAATTATCTTTTAGAAAGACTGGAAAATGGCGTTGCAATACAGAAAAACTTTCTTAAGAATGCTTCTCACGAATTAAAAACTCCGCTTACTTTTATTATAGGAGATATCGATGTTTCTTTACAGCATCCGAGAACCAATGAGCAATATGAAGAAGTTTTAAAATCACTTCGAAGAGATACTTTTCACTTAAAGTCAACATTAGATGGTTTGCTTATTTTATCTGGATTAGAACTTTCAGAGCCTGACCAGATGGAAATGGTTAGAATAGATGAAATTTTATGGAATATACTCGAAAAGAAAAATATCGAATATCCTGAAGTAAAAGTTGCACTTAATTTGGATGCCGTTGCCAATAATGAAGATTTATTATTTGTAAATGCCAACCGACACATGCTTTTTATTGCTCTGTATAATATTATAGACAATGCAATTAAGTTTTCTTTTCCTTTACAGGTTAATATCGTAGCTTATGAAGAGCAAGGAAAACTGCTTCTAAAAATAATAGATCAAGGTTCTGGAATTGAAGAAAAAGACCTCAAATCTATTTTCGATTTATTCTTCAGAAGCGATCGCACCAGACACATTCAAGGACAAGGATTAGGACTCTTTATTACGATGCAAATACTAAAACGCCATAACATCACTTTAACTGTCGATTCTGAACTTGAAAAAGGCACTGTTTTCTCTCTCCAATTTCCGTAGTATTTGAAATAAAAATCAAAGATATTTCTTGGTCTTAAAAATAGCTTTTCTGCTCTTCGTAACATTTACATAATACTCTAATCTATCTCTAATCTTGTTTAAATCTATCTCTAATACCTTGTTTTATGGGATGTGAGAGAAACTGCTTGATTTTAAAGCGATAGCCGTTTTTTTATTAAATAACATCTTCGTTATCTTAAGTTAACAAAGAATTGTTTTTTGATTTTTCGTTAACATAAGCCTTAAATCGAATCAAAGTAAAGAGAGTTTATTTGTCGTGGATAAAAACTAATAAATAACATGACAAAACTAAAACTCTTTTTTTCGGCTTTAATGCTCCTTACAGCAGGAAGTATTTTTGCCCAGATTACAACTTCATCGTTGTCTGCAAAAGTCAATGATGGAACTACTGCAGTTATAGGTGCAGAAGTTACTTTAACGCATTTACCTACAAATGCAGTTTACAGAGCTACAACAGACAAATCTGGTCGTTTTAGCTTTGAAAACTTAAATGCTGGTGGCCCTTACGAATTAGAAATAAAAGGTAACGACACCAAAGATTACTCAAATGCAAATATTTATCTAGCTCTTGGCGAAAATGATTTACCAACAATAGTAGTTGGAAAAGCAGATAACAATGTATTAGAAGAAGTGGTTATTACAAGTTCTAAACCTTCTTCTAAAAACAATGGTACAAGCATTAATGAAAAACAAGTAAACTCGCTTCCTTTAATTAATAGAGGAATTCAGGATGTTACAAAACTTGTTCCTCAAAGTTCTAACAACTCTTTTGCTGGTACCAACTTTAGATACAACAACGTTACAATTGACGGTTCTATAAATAATGATGCAATCGGATTTAGCCCTTCTTTGGGTGGTCAATCTGGAACTTCTGGAATGCCAGGAAGCAGTACACGTTCAAATTCTATCAGTTTAGATGCAATTCAAGATATTCAGGTTTATATTGCTCCTTACGATATTAAATTAGGAAACTTTTTAGGAGGAAGTGTAAATGCCGTAACAAGAAGCGGAACAAATACTGTGAGCGGATCTATTTACAGTTACGGAAGAAGTGCTTGCTATAACTGGTCCTAACAATGCTGGTGACGGTTCTAAAATGCCAAGTTCTTTTGGTGATTACCAAGTAGGTTTCAGATTAGGATTGCCAATTATTAAAGATAAATTGTTCTTCTTTACTAATATGGAATATGCAGAAAGAACAGATCCTGTTTTTTATAATGCTGGTTCAACAGATTCTAACGGAAAATTAACTTCATTAGTAGATAATGCTACTGCAGAGCAAATTTCACAATTCGTAAAATCAAACTACGGATTTGATCCAGGAACTTACGGTTCTTACAACAACTTCTCTAAAAGCCAAAAATTCTTCAATAAGATTGATTGGAAAATCAATGAGAAAAACTCCCTTTCGTTAAGAAACAATACCGTAATTTCTCAGGCTACAAACTTAGAGCGCGATGCTCGCAAACTTCAGATTTGCGAGTATGGACTTTACTCAGAAAAACCAAGCTATCAGTACGGTTTTAGAATTAAAAACGCATTTCAATAGCCAATGGTCTAACTCATTTATTGCAAGTTATTCGGCAATAAAAGATTATCGTGATCCAAAATCTAATAATATCATGTTTCCTCAAACAGAAATTGGTTATAATGGAGGAACTATTTTCTTAGGGAACGATCGTGAAGCAACTGTTTTCAACATGAAGCAAAATACTGCTGAGATTACAGACAATCTTACTTATAAAACAGGAAATCACACTTTATTATTTGGTACTCATAATGAGTTTTACGATATCAACTATGGTTTCGTAAATGCACTTAACGGAAGAGTTTCATACAAATCTCTTGCAGATTTCTTCAATAAACTTCCTACTCGTGTTCGTGGAACTTATCCTTTTGATGGTTCTACCAGAGACGAAATCTTCAATAATCCGTATGCTAAATTCAAAATAAACATGTATAGCGCTTACGTTCAAGACGAAATTAGAGTTGGAGAAAAATTAAAAGTAGTTCCAGGTATTCGTATTGATTATACAGATTTGCCAAACAAACCAAAATTAAGCGAGCAGGTACAAAACTCTCCTGAAGATCCAAACTACGGAACAACATATACTTATACTCCGTTGAATCAAATTAAAAACAACTTCTTTAGTTCAGCATTAGTTTCTCCTAGAATTGGATTTACTTATAATGTAGACGATGATAAAACATTTGTTATTAGAGGTGGTTCTGGTGTATTTACAGGAAGAATTCCGTTTGCATGGTTAGGATATGCTTATTACAATGATGGTGTTGGATACGGAAGTTATGACAAAAACAATTTAACTGCTGCTCAGGTTGCAGCTGCTGGAGATCCTTTAGCAACTGGCGGACTTAACGGTTACCATGATGCTACACCAAAAGTACAAGCCGATTTAATTGACAATAAATTTAAAATGCCTGCTGTTTTAAGAAACTCATTGGCTTTTGATAAAACAATTGACGGATACAAATTTACTCTTGAAGGTATGTACACAAAAGTAATTCGTGACTTAGAGTTTCAACAAGTAAATAAAACAGATAATCCTACTTATTTCTCTTACGATACAAAACACGAAATGCCAATTTATGCCGCAAACATAAACTCAGCTTTTTCAAATGCATATTTGTTATCAAACACAAATAAAGGATACCGTTACAGCATTACTGAAATGATTTCTAAAACTTACGATTTCGGTTTCAACTTTATGGTGGCTTATACTTACGGAGATTCTCGTGATATCACAAACGGAATTCGTAACTCTATGGAAAGTAACTTCCAAATGAACCAATCTTTAACTCCAAATAATCCACAGTTAGCGACTTCTAACTTTAATATTAAGCACAGAATCGTTTCTAATGTAGGTTACGGCGTAAAAGTTGCTCCAAACAACACTTTATCTGCTAACGTGTATTTCAATGCACAATCTGGAAATCCGTTTTCTTGGGGATTTGTTAACTCAACAATTGCAGGAACAGGACAAGCAGCAGGTTTAGCTTATATCTTTAAAGATGCAGCAGAAGCGACAAAATATATTGGAGTAAATTCTGCAGGAGTTCCATCTGCAACAGCAGCACAACAAGTTGCAGATTATGAAGCTTTCATCAACGGAAATGATTATTTAAAAGCCGTAGAGGAACATTTACACAAAGAAATGGAGATACAACTCCTTGGAACATTCAAGCTGATTTAAAATTAATGGATGAAATTAAGGTTACTAAAGTAGGAACTTTCCAAATTTCTTTCAGCATGGCAAATATCGGAAACCTTATCAACAAAGATTGGGGAAGAAGTTATTTTGTTCCTAACACTTATAATTCAACAGCAAGTCTTGGTTTAACAAAATCAGGAAACTTAGGCGGAGTTGCTACAGGCGATCCAACTTATACTTTCCAAAAACCGACTACTTCACCTTATACTGTAGATCAATTAGCTTCAAGATTCCAAGGTCAGCTTGGCTTGAGATACTCGTTCTAAAAATTGTGTTTTTTTTTATTTTTGATTATCTCCCCGTTTCTCCTTTAAGAAACTGGGAGATTTTCCTTTTAAACTTATATAACAAAAGCCACTCTCACAAAAGAGAGCGACTTTTTAAACAAACCAAATATAAATATTACTGTTTTTCTGGTGTAATACTGTAAGAGATTCCTTTTTTAGTAGCAAATACGGCAGTATAACCAATAGTTGATTTTTCGCTTTTAATATTCAGCTTATCTACCACAAATGGTTCTGCAGCTCTTACAGTGCAAGTTCCTCCGTTATTAGATACAATTTTCGTCTTACTCATTTTCCCATCTTTCCAATTTATATCTACAGAGAAATTTCCTTTTGCTTTAATACCTTTAATTTCGCCATCTGTCCAAGCATCTGGCAAAGCGGGAAGCAAATGAATTTCTTGATTCTGACTCTGCATTAGCATTTCGATTACACCAGCTGTTCCTGCAAAATTTCCATCAATTTGAAATGGCGGATGCGCATCAAAAAGATTCGGATAACAACCTCCGTGTCTATTATACTCTGTGTTATTTTCCTTTGTTAATCGCAACTGATTTTTGAATAATTGATAAGCATGATTTCCATCTAAAAGTCTCGCCCACATATTTACTTTCCATGCCAAGCTCCAGCCTGTTCCATCGTCTCCGCGAAGTTCTAGCGTTTTCTTGGCAGCATTTGCTAACTCAGGAGTTTTCAATGGAGAAATCAAATTGGCAGGATGCAAAGCATACAAATGAGAAGTATGTCTATGATGCGGATCTTCTTCTTCAAAATCTTTATACCATTCTAACAGTTGTCCTTTGCTTCCTATTTGAAATGGCAACAATTGTTCTTCTGCTTTACTTACAGTTTTTCTGAAATCAACATCTGTATTTAAAATTTTAGAAGCCTCAATTGTATTTTCGAATAAATCTTTTATAATTCCGATGTCCATTGTAGAAGCTGTTGTAACAGTTCCTTTCTTTTTTCCATCATAATAAAATATATTTTCTGGAGAAGTAGAAGGCATCGTTACCAAATAACCATTTTTATCTTTTTGAAGCCATTCTAAACTAAACTCTGCAGCTCCTTTCATTATCGGATATACTTTTTTAAGATACGTTAAATCGCCCGTATATTGATAATGTTCCCACAAATGTCTGCTCAACCAATTGGCCCCCATGTACCAATTGGCCCACATTGGATCTCCTTTTCCAAAATCGCCTACCGGATTTGTCATTGCCCAGATATCTGAGTTATGATGCAAAACCCAGCCATTTGCATGGTAATAACTTTTGGCTGTTTCTGCTCCTGTTATAGAAACATTATTAATGAATTCGTCTAACGGAAAAAACATTTCAGACAGATTTCCTGATTCTACTGGCCAATAATTCATCTGTAGATTAATGTTGGTCGTATAATTGTCTGCTCCAAGGCGCACGAAGTTTATTGTTCCAAATTCCTTGTAAGTTTGCTGGTGCGTTGTGTGTACGCGAAGAAGAAATTAATAAATAACGGCCGTATTGAAAAAATAAAGCTTCCAGTCCAGCATCTTTTTCACCTTTTGCATATTGTTCTAATCGAATATCGGTTGGCAAATTAGATTTATTGGTTTCGTTTACATTTAATTGTAATGAAATTCGGTTAAAGAATTTTTGAAAATCTTCTTTATGTTCTTTAAATAAAACATCGTATTTCTTAACACTAGCTTTTTTAATTGGAGTTTCAGCAAATTGATGTTCATCTTTTCCTTGACTGTCTGGACATTTATCAAATCCATTAAAGCTTGTCGCTGCCGAAACAAAAAGCAGTATTTCAGATGCATTTTTTATAACTAATCTATTTCCTTCAGAAGTTATTTCTCCATCTTTTACAATTGGTTTAATAATCAATTCAAAACGCATTCCTCTACATCCTGATGCGTCTTCATAAACAACAGGCTCCTTATTATAATCAATATAACTTGGATCTGAATGAGAAGGTGCTTTACCTTTTAAAACCAAAGATTGATTTTGAACTACTTTCTGATTTTTCAAAAGACTTGAAGCATCAATTGCAATAGAAAGTTTTTTTAACTGATCTGCAGAAAGTTTTATCACAATACATTGTGCAGGCGCTGATGCGAAGATTTCTCTTTTGTAATTTACACCGTCAACTTTAAAATTGGTTACCGCTAATCCTGTTTGAATGTCAAGACTTCTGTTATAAGAATCTGTCTTTTTCCCGCCAAAATCCTGTTTTAGAATCAGATCTCCTAAAGGCATAAAGCTTTCGCTATAAGCTCCTTGCATGTTTTTAGTCAATTCATTCGCCTTTTCAAAATCTTCATTTTTTAATGCTTCTCTAATTAATGCCAAGTTTTTAAATGCATCTGGATTCATATTTTTCTGTACAGGTCCTCCGCTCCACAAAGTAGCTTCATTTAGTTGAATTAATTCAGAATCGACCCTTCCAAAAACCATTGCCCCAAGCGTACCATTTCCTATTGGCAAAGCTTCTGTCCACTCAACAGCAGGCTGATTATATTGCAATTTTAAATCCTGCGAATAACCAAAAAATCCAGTAATGGCAGAAATAAATATAAAAACCTTTTTTAAAAAATGATATAGCATGGTATTTCTATTAATAATTTACAATTAATTAGTTCATTTTCAATTTTAAGACCGTTACCGAATAAGCAGGAAGATTTAAATCTTGTTTTCCTTTTATCACTTTGTATTCACTTTCTTTTGGTGTAATTTTTTTAGGTTCTGCAAAAGTGTTTTCATCTTGTGTACTTGCACTTGCCAATCTTATTATTGTTCCTTTCGTACTTAATTTTGCGCCTTTTAAATTAATATTCACTTCTTGGCTTGATGCAGCAGTATTGACCAATTTTATAATAATTTCTTTGCTGTTTGCGTCTTTTACCGCCGATGCATACAAATCATTCTGACCAATTAACGCTTTTCCGTCTTTTGTAATGCTTAATAAATCTGTTCCTTTATTGGTCGAAAACAATTGCTGTACATAATAATTGGCTGATCCATAAGATTGCAGATTATTAAACCAAATCATATCTGGTGTCCATTGCCAAGCATCTTCATGCGCCATCAAAGGTGCGTAAGAAGTTAACTGAACAACTTCTGCATTTCTTTCTAAACCTGTCATAAAAGCGACTTCAGAGAAAGCACATTCCCAATTGTTTCTATTATTTGGGTTTGCTCCAGAAACACTTTGTGCAAGCATATTCTCCTGCAAATATTTTTGGCCCTTTTCTATCATAATTATCGTAACGTCCTGCATTTTCTCTAAACCATTTCGGACTTTCGTAATAATGTTCGTCTACCAGTTCTGCGTTAAGTTTTTTAAGTTCTTGCATTGCATAATCAAAATGTTCACCTTTTGGAGAAGGTCCGCTTCCAGACACAATAATAATATTAGGATATTTTGCTTTTATGGCTTGTTCAAAAACTTTATATCTTTCAATGTAAGCTGGTCCCCATTGTTCATTACCAACTCCGATATATTTTAAATTAAATGGTTTTGGATGCCCCATGTCTGAACGGATTTTTCCCCAATTTGTAGTAACTGCACCGTTAGCAAATTCGATTAAATCTAAAGCATCTTGAACGTATGGATCTAATTCATCCATTTGAGCCAATTCTCCTGTATTGTATTGACAAGCCATTCCGCAACTTAAAATAGGTAGCGGTTCTGCACCAATATCTTCTGAAAGCTGAAAATATTCGTAAAATCCTAATCCGAAACTTTGAAAATAATCTGGAGTTTGCTTGTGGTTGAATTCGACATTCCAACGATTCATCATTGTCTTTCTTTCTTCCACATTCCCAACCGATTTTTTCCATTGGTAACGATCTGAAAGTGTTCTACCTTCTACAATACAACCTCCTGGAAAACGCAAAAATCCAGGTTTTACATCATACAAAAGCTGTACAAGATCTTTTTCTAAGTCCGTTTTTTCTGCCTTTCCAAGTATCTTCAGGAAAAAGCGAAATCATGTCTAAATCAATAATTCCCGTTCCTTCAAAAGTTAGTTTTAATTTTGCTTTTGCTTCTGTTTGAGTACCAATAAGCTGTGCTGTATAATTCGTCCATTGATCTGATTTTGGAACAATGCTTGTTTCTCCAATTACCTTTTGATCTTTATCTATTAATTGAACAATAATTTTTTTTATTGCTCCATTATGATTCGCAGCTTTTAAAGAAAGATTGTATTTAGCATCCTTCTTCACTCCCATTCCTCTGAAACCTTCATTTATTAAAGCGTAGCCTTTATCATTATTAATCTCAACTCTGCAAAAATTAGTATTATTTGAAGCTATGTTGATAGGTACGGCCATTCCAGATTCCTTATTCATCGAAGACCTGTTCGATTTAGGTTGCTCCCATCCCATTAAAGGTTTTTCAAATTCAAAGGATCTGTTTTTAATCATTTCGGCATAAAGTCCACCATCTGCAGCAAAATTGATGTCTTCAAAAAACAAACCGAACATGGTTGGCTGAATTTTGGTTATTGTTTTGGAAGCATCAACTTCTAAAGTCGCTTTTTGGGCATTTCCATAAATACTACTAAATAGTAAACCACTTATGAATAATGTTGAAATTACATTTCTTTTCATTGTACTGTTTTTATATTGAGAATATACTTGCAATATATTAATTAATCATTCTAAACGCTATGCTTAAAGTTTGAAAAGTATCACTTTACAAAAATTTATTGTGAATTTTACACTTATAATTTTTCTACAAGATTACGTCACTTTTTAACAGCCTCATATTTATTTGGAAAAGCTGATTCTCCATCTAAACTAACCACTTTTAAAATATCAACATTTTTACTTTCTACAGCATATTTATAATATTCTGGTTTGTTTTTCCCCCATTGAACCGTGCAATTCTTAACTTTTATACTTTCGGCAGTATCAAAATAAAAACCCGAAGTGCTTCCTTTTACAAAACCTTCCACATTTGCAGGACGTCTGTCATATAATCCGCCAGGGAAAGAAGTCGTTTTATCCATGTAAACGCTAACGTTTTCAAAAACAATATTCTTGATTTTATCTTTTGATTCTCCGCTTACAAACACACCATTTTCTCCTGTACATTGGATATTCGAGAAATAGATATTCTTAATTTCTCCGACCTTACCTTCTGTCGCACCTTTTGGAAAACGCCAATTTGCGTCTTTATGGTTTCCTTTTGCTCTGCTAAAAGCTGTTACATAAATCGGTTCTGCTTTTCCCCACCAAGTATCAGTGTTTAATTTACTTTCGATAATAATATTAGAAAAAATAACGTCGCTTACCGTCCCTTCATCACGATTTTGAATACCTAAAGCTCGATTACTATTTTTAATGATGCAATTATTAATAACCACTTGTCTGATAGCATCCATATTTTCTGAACCAATTTTAATAGCGCAGCTGCTGCTTGTCATGGTACAATTGGTTACTGTAATATTTTCGCAAGCGCCAAATTCTTCAAATTCTCTTCTGTTTTTTAAACAAATGCAATCATCACCGCTTTCGATATAACAATCACTGATTCTAACATTTTTAGAATGGTCTAAATCAATTCCATCGCTGTTACGGACTTTTAAGCTGTTCAATAAAGTAATTCCGCTAATTACAACATCATTACAACCAATTAAATGCACAGTCCAATAAGCTGAATTTCCGATATGAACATCTTTGATTCTGATATTTTTTCCTCCAATAATTGTTAGAACGTGCGGTCTTGGATCTAATACATTAAACGGTTTTAAAATATAGGCATCATCTTCCTCTGCTCCCATAAAAGAAATTCCGTTTCCGTCTATTTTGCCGCTTCCACTAATGGTAAAATCTTCTATATTTTCTCCTCCAATCCAAATCGTTCCTTCGCCTGGATTGGTTCTAAAAGCACTTTTGGTGTACAGTTTCTCATCTGGACTTGCTAATAATTTTGCTCCGGCTTCAATATGCAAATCTACTTTTGATTTTACATCAATTGGTCCCGCCAAAAAGGTAAATGGTGCTGGAATTAAAACTCTTCCGCCTGTTTTACTGCATTCATCAATTGCTTTCTGAATGGTCTGCAGCATCGTTGGTTTTTCCGTCTCCTTTTGCTCCGTATTTTTTAACGTCGTAAATTTTCTGCGCAGAAACTGTTAAGGAAATACAGAAAATTAGGATCGCGATTATAGATTTCTTTTTCATATTTTTTATTTTTTTTAATGCCACAAAGACTCAAAGGCACTAAGTTTTTTTGTTTCACGCAGATTCTGCAGATTTAAACAGATTCTGCAGATTTTTTTTTAAAGAAATCTAATTTAATCTTCCAAAATTTGCAGAATCTGCGTGAAAAAAAATCCTTTTTAATCTTAATAATCTTTGGCAAAAAAACTTTGTGTCTTAGTGCCTTTGTGGCCAACTATCAATGTGCTGGTAATTCAAATTTATTTTGCTCTGGTTCTATTTTTTCTTTTTGCGGCTTCGCTGTCCAAATTGCTTGATAAAACATCTTTAAAAACAATCTGATTGATTTTATCCGAAGGAACATCAATAGCTTTCATTGTCAGATTTTTTACATCGTCGAAAACAAAGGCTGGACGAAAATCTTCCTTATCTAAAATCAGTTTTATATTTTTCATTTCGATTCCGTTTACGTGACGTACATAAAATCCCCAAGAAGGCAATTCACCAAACATGGTAAATTCAGGATATCCATTAATGTTTTCTTTTACATCTTTTAGCCTGCTTAACGGGTGATATGCCATTCCTTTTGAAGCTCTTCCTGGATAAATGATTTCGATATTTTCTAAAGTCACATTTTCTATCAAATGCCCTGGAATTCCTGCAATAGAAGAAGGAAACGGATTATGGAAATAATCGACTTCTGGCCCGCGCATATCGTAATCAATGTCTGGACGGCCAAAGGGAACTTGTACTTTTACATTTTTAACCGATACATTTTTAATATAACCTGGTTTATCTCCATTTCTGTGACCTAAACGAATCAATATTGCGTTTCCAGTATTTAGGGCTGTAATATCAGAAACTTTGATATTTTCAATCTCAGCACCATCAACAGATTCAATCGCAACTGCTGATCTGAAAGTATCAAAAACTTTAATGTTTTCAATGGTCACATTTTTGAAACTTCCGTAAGAACCTGTCCCAAATTTCACTGCATTTGCACTAGATCTTATCGTACAATTTCCGATGTAAATATTGTTATTGTGCAATCCCGGAACTTCAGATTTTAAACAAATACCGTCATCTGCAGCGTTTACATTACAATTGGTAATTCGGGCATTCTCGCAGCCGTCAAGGTCAATTCCGTCATTGTTCCAATACGCTCGGCTTTCCACTTTCATAAAATCAATTACAATGTTTTTACATTCTCTAAAACACATTGTCCAGCCTGGGCTATTTTTTAATGTAATTTGCGTCATGGTAATCGAATCGCATTTTACAAACGAAATCAGTTTTCCTCTACCATCTTCAGGGCGCATTCTTCTGTAATTGTATTTCGGATCAATTCGAACTCCTGTATGATGCAGACTGTCTATTGCTAAAGCCAATTCTCTTCCTTGTCCATCGATAATTCCTTTTCCGTTTACCGCAATATTTTTGGATTGATTAGCAATAATAAAAGCTCTAATTCCTTCATATTTTGGATAATCGTCTGGATTGGTGCTTCCGAGCAAAATCGCTCCATCTTCAAAAAATAATTCTACATTATCTTTTAAAACAATACTTCCCGAAAGAAAAGTCCCTTTAGCAAAAACAACTTTTCCTCCTTTGTTTTTATTCAGCTGCATCAATTGCTTTTTGAATGGCTTTTGTGTTTAAAGTTTTGCCATCTCCAACTGCACCGTATTTTTTAATATCAAAAACCTTTTGCGCCGAAACGGTCAGCGAAAGGCAAAGGATAATTAAGGTAATTATAGATTTCTTTTTCATATTTTTATTTGATCTTTACTTTAATCTCTTTGTTAATTTTTTTCACGCAGATTTAAAATGATTTTAGCAGATTTTGCAGATATTTTATAAAAAAAATCAATTAAATCTGCCACATCTGCGTGAAACAAAAAACCTGTGACTTTTTAGCAATTCCAAAATCTTACCAGAAAACCGTGTACAAAGCCACTAAAACGCCACTGATAATAAACGAACCAACGATAAACTCTGATGATACTTTAAACATTGATTTATCTACTTCTATTTGATGAATTTCAGACTCTTCTTCAGAAACTGGATTTACCACACTTATTCCCACCATTATTAAAACAATTATGAAGAAAACAATAGTCATTCTGTCTAAGAAAGGATAATCTGGAAAAACGCCATCTGTCCACATGGGTAAAAATTTCAAAACTGCGAGCAAGAGGTACGGTTAATAATGCTCCTGCAAGTCCTGCTGCTGGAGTTGTTTTTTTCCAGAACATTCCCAACAAGAAAATCGCTAATACTCCTGGCGAAAAGAATCCAACATATTCTTGAATAAATTGATACGCTTGATCTAATGATTTTAATGCAGGAGCAACAAAAGTCGCTATAATCATACATACAACAACGCACCATCTTCCTGTACGAACCAATTTCTTTTCTGATGCCTGCGAGTTGAAATATTTTTTATAAATATCTAAAGAAAAAATAGTCGAAATACTATTGGCTTTTCCTGCCAAAGAAGCTACAATCGCAGCAGTTAAAGCGGCTAAAGCTACTCCTTTTAATCCTGCCGGAAGTAAATTCATTAATGTTGGATACGCGTGATCTGGTTTTAAAACTCCAGCTGCATCTACCATTTCTTGTTGAAACATTCCGTTTTCGTGCATTACAAACATGGCGATTCCTGGCAAAACAGCAATAATTGGAACTAAAAGTTTTAGAAAAGCGGCAAATAAGATTCCTTTACGCGCAGTTTTTAAATCGGCTCCTAAAGCTCTTTGAACAATATATTGGTTACATCCCCAATATGCCAGATTATTGATTAACATTCCGCCAACTAAAACCGACATTCCTGGCAATTCATTATAATGCGGATTTGATTCTTCTAGAATCATGTGCAGATGTCCTGGAGCTTCATCAGCAATAATCGAAAGTGCTTTTAGAATATCTTTTCCAAAACCAAACTGATCTGAAAGCAATGTTAAGGCTAAATAAGTTGTTACTAATCCGCCGAGAATTAAAACGATAACCTGAAACATATCTGTGTATCCAATTACTTTCATACCGCCCAATGTTACGATTACCGAGAATAAACTCAAACCGATGACACAAAACTGAAAGCTAATTGGAGCAATAGAAGAAATAGCTAAAGCACCTAAATAAATTATTGAAGTAAGGTTAACAAAGACATAGATTAACAACCAAATAATAGCCATAATTGTACTCACTGTTCCGCTATATCTTTTGGCTAAAAACTGAGGCATCGTAAATATTTTATTCTTCAAATAAATGGGTAAAATAAACATTGCTACAATAATTAATGTAGCGGCCGACATCCATTCATAAGAAGCAATAGCAAGTCCGATGGCGAAACCTGAACCGCTCATACCAATAAAATGTTCTGCTGAAATATTAGAAGCGATTAAAGAGGCCCCAATTGCCCACCAAGTAAGTGATCCTTCGGCTAAAAAATATTCGTTAGAACTCGTTGCGACAGTTTTTTTGCTTCTGTAAATATACATTCCATAGGCAGTAACTATGACAAAGTAGATAAAGAAAACAATGTAATCTGCGGTTTGTAATACATTCATAATTGTGTGGTTATTGTGTGGTTAGATAGTAAAATGTATTTTAAAATTTGATTGCTATCAAATCTTGAGAAACCATTTCTTTTTATATAAAAAGTACAGTAAAATAAGCTGTACAATGGTGACGGATAATGCGACAAAAAAAGGTCGCCAATTAAGCGAGATATATTGTATAAGTCCGCCAAAAAGATAATCTGCTGTATGTTTAAAATCGACTAAACCTTCTGCTGCGATATAAATTAAAATAGAATTGGAACCAATTAAGATTAATGGAAATGCCCATTTATGAAAACCAAACAAATCGATTATCACATAAAAAAAGACAAAAAACAAAATACTAAATCCGCCAACAAAACAGACAAAAGAACTGGTCCATAAATGTTTGTTGATTGGAAAACTGATATCCCAAATCAAACCTATAATAATTAAAACTACTGCCGTTAAGGTCATTAAAAGCAATTTCACATTTATAGAGAATGGGCATTTTGCTTTTAAAAATGTTCCTATAAAAACGCCTAATAAAGCAGTTGCGATAGCGGGAAGAGTTGAAAATATTCCTTCTGGATCGTAAACCGTACTGTGCAATCTTCCTGGTAAAAAAAGACGATCAATGTAGCCTTCTAGTGAACCTTCTTTGGTTAAAACTCCAGCTCCAAAATCTGGGACCGAATCCATTTCATTGCAAGCATAATAGCCAATTAAGATTCCGAAGAACCAGATTAATTGTTTTTTAAAATCAAAATTCAAAAAGATGATTCCGGCAAAAAACCAAGCGAGTCCAATTCTTCCTAAAACACTTGCAAAACGCGTTTGGTCAAAACCATCAAATCGTAATAATCCGTTTACTACAAATCCTAGAACCAATAAAATGAAGGTTCTTTTCAACATCGATAAATATATTTTTCGCTTTTCGGTTGGAGGCAAATCATTTGGAGATTTAACACCAGCCAGTTGCATTTTCTTTTCGAAAGAATAAGGCATCGAAACGCCGGCCACAAATAGAAACACAGGAAAAATCATATCATAGAAGGTAATACCATTCCATTCTGCATGATGCAGTTGCGATGACATCCAGACAAAAATAGGAATTGGAGCCACTTTGGCCAGAGCATGAATAATATGTTCGCCACTCATGATCCAAAACATCACAAACCCGCGCAGTGCATCTAAAGAAATTAATCTTCCACTTGTAGTGTTACTCATTTTTTTATTTGATTAGTCTTCAGTCGCAGTCTCAGTTTTCAGTCCTAACTGTGACCGAAAACTGAAACTGAAAACTAAAATTATTTAAAGTGGTTTAATGACAAATCCGTAGCTGTATTCGCTTTGGGTTAAGGTATATTGTTCGTGTGGCGGTGCGCCCCAACTGTTGTCACCTCCTAATCCACGTTGGGTTAAATCGACACAAACTACAACTTCATTTCTCGGAGTAATATCGCTAGAATGAATATTCTTTTTAGAAATTCCTCCGTCAAAATCATTCGGATAATTATTTAAAGTACTTATTCCTAAAGGTTGCAGACCTTTTATTTCCAAGCCATTTCCTAAATTGCTTGATAATTTAAACCAGCGTATATCGGTCTTGTATCCATTTTCTTGTGGGCGTGTATAAGGCACATATTGGTCTGCAACTTTACTAGTATAAATTCCTTTCAAGGATGCTGTTTTTCTGTCAGGATAATTTTCTAAAGGTCCTCTTCCGTAATAATCCAGATTTTCTAATGTATTTTTTAAAGTGAAAATCATTCCGAAACGCGGTAATTCTGGAACCGGATTATTTCCTTTTTTATAAGAAGCCTGAATTTCTAAAGCACCATCATTTCCTAATGCATATTTGATCGTATAATCGGAAGCAACATCGTTCAATTTTAATTTTGCAATGATATATTTTTTGCCATTTTCCTCACTTTGCTGAATACTTTCTAACGAAGTGTTTTTTCCAGCAGTTCTCCACACATTTGTTCTAATCTGCATTTTGTTTCCAATATCATTATCTGTTGGAGCTCTCCAAAAATTAGGCTCAGGATATTGTTTGAAATATTCTTCGCCTTTTAAACTGTAATACGAAATCAATCCAGTCGATTTGCTGATTTTAACGGTTACATTATCAGAAGTCAAAACAAACTGATCTTTTTCATCTTGTACTTTTGCAAGACTTCCATTTTCAGATTTTGCGAAATATTTCCCGTCTTCAATTACAAATTGTTCTTTTGCGATTTCAAAGTTTTGAGGTAATATTTCTGAGCCTGTTTTTGTACTAGCAAAAACATTCAATAAATATTCTGTTCCTTCTTTTGACTCTAATTTTGGTAAATCAATTTTAAATTGCTTTTTAGATTTCGGATCTAAAGCAACATTCAAAATTCCTTCTTTAATTACTTTTCCGTTTTCTAAAACTTCATATCTAAAATTGTATTTGTTCAGATTGGTAAACCCAAAATCATTATTGATTTCAATAATTCCGTTCTTTATATCTACAGCTTTAAACAAGATATTCTGATATACTTTTTTTACTTCAAAAGCTCCAGGATGCGGTGTTCTATCAGCATAAACCAACCCGTTGTGACAGAAGTTTTCATCATTTAAGTAATTCTGGCTTCCCATATCGCCACCGTAAGTCCAGTATTTACGGCCTGCTTCATCAATTCCATAAAATCCCTGATCTACCCAATCCCAAATAAATCCGCCTTGCATGTTTTTGCTTCCGCGAATGATATCCCAATATTCTTGAAAATTTCCGCTGCTGTTTCCCATTGCATGCGAATACTCACACATGATATAAGGGCGTGTAACTTCTTTACGTGCCGCATATTCTTTCATGTATTCAATTGTTGGGTACATTGGACAAACGATATCAGTATTTTCGTTTTCTTTTGCTTGTTCAAACTGAACCAAACGAGAATTATCTCTTTTTTTGATCCATTTGTATGCTTCGTGAAAAACAGGTCCATTGGCGCTTTCATTTCCTAATGACCAGATAATTACAGACGGCATATTTTTATCTCTTTCAACAAGGCTGTAAATTCTGTCTAGATGTGCTTCTCTCCATTCTGGAAGATAACCAGGATTCGTTTTTGGATTCATCCAAATTAGAGGTTGTCCCTCTACTCCCATTCCATGACTTTCGATATTAGCTTCATCCACCAAAAACAAACCGTATTTATTACATAGTTTTACCCATAAAATATTGTTCGGATAATGACTGCAGCGAACTGAATTAATATTCAGCTGTTTCATCATTTTAATGTCTTTCATCATCGTCGCTTCGTCCTGATAATGTCCTGTTTCTGGATTATGTTCATGGATATTAACTCCATGAACCATTAATCGAACTCCATTAACTAATAATTGGCCACCTTTTAGTTCTACTTTTCTAAATCCGATTTGTGTTCCAACTGTTTCTACAATATTTCCTTTTGCATCTTTTAAAGTCAGAATCAACGTATACAAATTAGGCGTCTCACTGCTCCATAATTTTGGACTTGATACATTTTGAGAAAAATTTAAAGTCTGAACTTTTGACGCTTCTAAATTGACATTCAATTCTTTTACAAATACATTTTTCCCAGAAGCATCAACCAGTTTTGCGACTACTTTTTGGTTGTTAGCAGAAGTTGAACTCAGATTTTTTAAACTCACATCGACACTTAAACTTCCGTTTTTGTATTTAGCATCTAAATCTGGTTTGGCAAAAAAGTCTGCAATACGAACATTATCTGTACTATACAAATACACATTTCTATCAATACCAGAAAGTCGCCACATGTCTTGATCTTCTAGATACGAACCATCGCTCCATCTGTACACTTCTATCGCTAAATCATTTTTTCCAGATTTTAAATACTTCGAAATATCAAATTCTGCCGGACTTTTGGTGTTTTCTGTGTAGCCTACTTTTTCTCCGTTCACCCAAATATACATAGCTCGCAGTTCCTGCTTCAAAATGAAGAAAAACATGTCGGCCGTTCCAGTTTTCTGGCAAAGACAAAATCTCTTTTATAAGACCCAACTGGATTATCCCAATGATTAATGAAAGGCGGATTTTTTTCAAAAGGATACGTAATGTTAGTATAAATTGGCACACCGTAACCATTCAGTTCCCAATTAGAAGGCACTTGAAGTTCTTTCCAATGTAAAGTACTGAAATCCGTTTTATAAAAATCCTTTGGACGTTCATCTGGTGTTGGCGACCAAGAAAATTTCCATTTTCCGTTTAAAGAAAAATACCAAGGTGAGTTTTCATATTTATCCATTATAACAGAAGTTTCATCTGCATACGGAAGAAAAGCCGCACGAGCTGGCTCTCTGTTAATTTGAAATACCTCTGGATTTTCCCAATCATTACGGTCTTTTTCTTGAGCCGAAATTCCTATTGTGAAAAGCAATAACAGGCTAATAAAAAATATTTTGGTTGTGATTTTCTGCATTATTTTTGGTTTTAGATAGCTGGCATTTATTTTTTAACACATAGAAACATAGTTTTTCTTTGTCTTGAAAGGCGTTTCACTTTATTATTAAAACATATAACTATGTGTGGGAAACTAGTTTCTTCTAATAAATGTTTTTACACTTAAAAGAATCCCGATAGCTATCGGGACTATGTTTCTATGTGTTTATATGACCCTTTTAAAACTTCAATTTTTCTGGTAAATATTTCGCAACTAATTCTTTATAATAAGGAAGCAATGCTTGCACGTCTGGTTTTACTGGCGCTTTTGTATACAAATCGTAAGGATTGAATTTTCTCACCCAGTCAAACATTTCGATATCTTTTTCATTCATTAAATGCGCATAAGCATTTTCTTTATGCTGAGAATAAAAGGAATGATAACGAATCATGTATAAAGCTGGATCTGGAAGATAATCTTTCATGATTTGATACAAATACTCATCGTGTCCCCAACTCATTTTTACATTGTCCAATCCGCAGTTTTCTGTGTAAACACCAAACTTGGTATTGAATCTTTCGTCTGTAAAATCTGGATTTTCTTTAAAGAATTCTGAATATACAATTTTATCCGAATAAGCACATCCAACAGGAAATGTATCTCCTACAACTGCCCATTGCGGTTCTCCAAACAAACATAATACTTTACCTAAATCATGAATGAAACCTGTCAATACAAACCAATCTGGATGACCGTCTGCGCGAATTGCTTCTGAAGTTTGTAAAAGGTGCTGTGTTTGGTCTAAGTCAATATCTGGGTCACTGTCGTCTACAAGCGTGTTTAAAAACTCAACAGCTTCCCAGATTGACATTTCTTTTCTATTAAATTGCAGAAAATCTTGTTCTTTGTCGCATACAAAATCATAAGTTTGATACGTGTGGTTTATTCTGTAAAACTCCTTAACAGTTTCTACTCTTTCCGAATCGACATAGTTTCTAAATTCTTCTTTCTGCTTTTCTTTTACTTCTTCATTTTCTTCAGAAGGATCAGGATATCGCATTAACAAATCATCTTCCCACTCATCTAAATTATTTAACGGATTGTCTGTATCTATATGCTTTTTCATAATGCTAAATAGTTAAAAGTTATAAGACAAAAATAGAATTACATCCTTCTTTCAAAATGGATTAATACATCAAAAACATGGATAAAATTGATTATTGTAGGATTTTTACATATCAATCAAAGAAAAAATGGATAGAATTTGAATTGGACTGAAAGTCCAAAAGCATCAAACTAGTGCACCGCACTACACTCTAACATGGGAATGAATAGCACCCTACAAGGGTGAAAGCACAAATATGTCCATATAATAATTCAACACATAATACTCAGAATATGCTTTCACTCTTTCAGGGCTAATTTAGATGTTGCACATTCTTTCGCTGTGAGTCGCACTACTTTGATGTTTTTGACTCTTTGAGAGCTGGATTGTAAAATTCCTGAATTGCTTCGCCAATCGCCATCGCCCGAATCCTGTCAAAAAAACCTAATTAATCAACTTGCTTGGCGGGAAACCAAACTGTTTCTTGAAGCATCTACTGAAATATAATGGATCATTAAAACCAACTAAATCTGTTACTTCAGAAACATTGTATTTTTTGGTTTTTAGCAATTCTGCTGATTTTTTTAAACGAATGGTTCTGATAAATTCATTTGGTGCTAAATCGGTCAATTCTTTAATTTTTCTATATAATTTGGAAGAACTAACGCCCAGTTTGTCACATAAAAAATCGGTTGAAAGATCAACATCGCTTAAATTATCGTTGATTAGATTCGTTACTTTTTCCATAAACTCCTCGTCAATTGGCGAATGTGTCAGCATGCTAACTTTGCTTTCTACTTCGCCAGAGAATTTTTGTTTCAGATCTAATCTCGATTTGATCATATTTTCTATAACCGTTTTCAAAAGTAAAGGCTCAAAAGGTTTTACCAAATAACCATCAGCTCCAATATCATAACCTTTTACTTTATCCATATTTTCTCCCAACGCTGTAAGCATCACAACTGGAATATGACTTATAAAATCATCATTTTTTAATTGCTGGCAAAATTCCAATCCGTCCATAACGGGCATCATAACATCGGTTACGCATAAAATAGGTTTTATTTGTCGGCAGATTTTTAAGCCTTCTTCTCCATTTTCAGCATCATACACTTTGTAATAATCCGATAAATAATCGACCAAATATTTTCTGAGTTCTGAGTTATCTTCAATAACCAGAATCTTCTCTTTTAAATCTGTATTCTGAATAATTTTCTTGGCGACCTTTTCTGGAATCAGCATACTTAGATTGTCATTTTTAAGAGCATATTCAAACACTTCTTTATGTTCGTAAGATTCACGATCAATCGGAATTTCTACTTTAAAAGTACTTCCTTTTCCTGCAGTACTTTCTACAGAAATAGTTCCTTTATGAATGGCAACCAAAGATTTTACCAATGACAAACCAATTCCTGATCCAGTATTATTGTCTTTACTGTTTGAAGCTTGGTAAAAACGTTTGAAAATTTTATCTATACTTTTTAACGGAATACCAATTCCGTCATCTGTAACTTCAATTACCAAAATATCTTCAACCGTATCTTTTAGTCTCACATACAAATCTACATTACCATTTTTGTTGGTAAACTTCAAGGCGTTAGACAAAAGATTGTAAAGAATTTTATCGTATTTGTCATTGTCTAGCCAGCCATTTATTTCATCATCTTCAGAAATAAAATTGAGCTTAATTTTTTTATTATAAGCCATTTCCTTAAACGAATCGAAAATATTTTTTGAATACGATAAAATGTCCGTTTTGGTTACCTTTAGTTTTAATTCACCCGACTGCGCTTTTCTAAAATCCAAAACCTGATTCACCAAATTTAGCAATCGGCTGGCATTTTGATAAATTAAGTTATAACGGCTTTTTTCGTAATCTGTAGCATTACTGTTTTCATCCAAAAGCTGTTTTGCTGGACCTAAAATTAGCGTTAATGGCGTTCTTAATTCATGCGAAATATTGGTAAAGAAACGTAATTTCTCATTATTTAATTTTATGTCGTGTTCTCTGTTTACTTTTTCTGTGAGCAGCTCTTGTTTTAAACGAATACGATTCTTAATCTCTTTTCTAATGAAATAAAAAACACCGAATAAAATAGCAAAAAACATTAAAAAAGAAGTCGGCGTAAGCCAGAACGGAGGCAGAATTTTTATTTTATAAGAAACCGTTTTACTCCAATAACCGTCGCTATTGCTTGATCTTATCTTAAAAGTATAATTGCCTGGATAAAGATTGGTATATTGTACAATTCTAGATGTACTATTAACTGTTATCCATTCTTTATCAAAACCTTCTAACATGTATTGAAATTTATTCAATTTTTCGTTTGCGAATGAAGGTGCCGAAAACTGCAGAGAAAAGTTCCTGTTTTTATGGCTTAATTCGATTTCATTTCCATAATTTAAATCTTTAGAAAGCGGAATTTCTCCGTTGATTTCCATTTCTGGAAAAACTTCCTCATTTTGAATCTTAAATTCAGAAATAACAGGCAATGGCGACCAATTGTTTCTTTTCATCGCTGGCGGAGAAAAAGAAATAATTCCGTTTTTACCACCAAGAAAAATATTAGAATTATTAAAATAAAAGAAACCACTAGAACTAAAAACATCCAATCTGTTTCCGCTATTTACGTGATAAATGCTAATATCTTTTAAATTCGATTTTACAAAAGCAATATTATTATTGTTGATATTCAGCCACAAATTACCGTTGGCATCTGATAAAATATCAGTAATCCATTTTCCAGAAAGTTCCTTAAGATTTTTTACGGGTTCAAATTCGTTCTTTTTCGGATTGTACAAACATAGCCCAAAACGAGTTGAAGCCCAGATCTTTCCTTTAACATCAACTAAAACATCACTAACATTTTCGTCATGAGGAACACCTTTTTCTTTGATAAAAAGTGACGAATATGTTTCTATTTTTCCGGTATTGATATTGTATTTTACCACTCCCGTTTCTGTTGCAAACCAAACATTATTTTTGGTGTCTCTTTCAATAGCATTAATCTGAAAATCGGGTAAAAGTTTACTTGAAGTTTCTACTTGAAGTGTTTTAGTATTTAGAATTACAGCTCCTTCTCCAAATGAACCTACAATCATTTTATCATCTGTAATTTTTCTAAAGGCAAAAACAGGCGATTTCTCAAATCCTAAATTTATTTCTCTAGAAGAATTGCTCAAATAATTATAAACCAAAACATTGCCATCCCAAAGACCACAGTAAAAAATCTTTCCGTCTTCAGAATAAATACTAGCAATATCTTTTCCTGTGTTGTGCAGAGGTGTCGAACCTTTTATGTTAGAAATAAAAAGCCCGTTGTGATAAGTTGCAACAATTACTTTTTCATCATAGGTTTTGGCAAAACCTCTAATTCTAGGCGCTTGATTGCCAATAGAACGCGAAATATCTTTATTTAAAGTAAACTGATTCTCATACGGATCGTATTTATCTAAACCATCTTCGGTTCCAATCCATAAGACTCCAGATTTATCAAAATAAAGAGCCGAAATTAAATTATCGACAAGCGAAGTGTCATCTGAAAGAATAGAATAATACCATTTATAATTTCCTTTTTGAATGTCTTCTAATTGATCACAAACTAATAATCCGCCCAAAGTTCCAACCCAATATTTGCCATCAGGAGCCTGTGCAACAGAAATAAAATAAGGTCCTAAAGCACCTCTAACTTGTTTGCTTTCAATATATAGATTAACAAACTTATCGCTTGCTTTATCGAGTTTATACAAACCTTCACGAGTTCCAACAAAAATATCTTGTTTGGCATCTTCGTAAATAAAATTTAGGTATGGATTTTTTATATTCGAATTTGGAACAGAAAGCGTATAATTATTGATTTTCACAATCGCACCTTTCGCATCCATCGTAATTTTGGCTACAGATGATTTCTCATAACTTCCAACCCAGACATTTCCTTTTTTATCTTCAAAAATTTCTTTTATATATTCATAACCATTCAGTTTAATTTTTTCGAATCGGTTTTCTTTCAAAAAGAATAAATAAATTCCTTTCGTTTTGGTTCCTACCCAAACTCTTTCAAATTTATCTACATAAACGGCTCTAACTTCATCATCTGGCAAACTGTTTGGATCGTCTTTTTTATGAAAATAAGTAGTAAAAACATGCGTATCCATTTTGAAAAGCGTGAGTCCTTTTCGGGTACCAATCCAGAGATAATTATTTTTTTCATCCAGCTCTAAAGCCGTGATATCATCATTGTACAATTTGTTTTTACCAGGCGTAGAACTCATGTAATTTTTGAACTGATAACCGTCAAAACGATTTAGTCCTGAAAAAGTTCCAAACCACATGAAACCCTTTTTATCCTGTACAATATGGCGCACCGAATTATGAGACAATCCGTTATTATCATTATAATGCGCAAATTTTATATTCTGTGAATACGAATGATAAAAAAAGGCGGATAACAAGAATAATAAAAAGGATTTTTGGCTCATGGAAATAAATTATAAATGCAATTTAATCTTTTTGATTCAATAAATATTAAAATTATTTAACAGATAAATTATCAATTTTGTTGTTTTTTAAATCAATTCTGAAATGATTGGAAGGCTTGCCGTTCATGGTTTTCCAAAATATTTTGGCCCATAAAACCAACTTAGGGTTATTTGATTTCTTTAACTGTTTGCATATCAATTCATATTGCTTTAATCTCTTTTTTCCAATTTCAGAAAAAGCCAATTCATCGGCACTTTTTAATCTGTAAAAATCGAAAATCATATCAAAACCTGTCCATGATTCAAAATCAGAAAATGTTAGCGAATTCTCTTTCAAATCTTTAGAAACTTCATTTGCATTTTTATTCCATTCTAATAAATCTTTACCAGAAAGTTTCTCGATCGATTTTAAAAAATCTGTCGGAAAATCTTCGGGTAAGAATCGCAAACGAACTAATTCCTTTAGATGCCAATTGGTAAATGCCGCATAATCATTTGCTTTTAGAATTTCTTTGTTCCAAATGATGTTACTTTTAATAGCTTCCAAATGAGCATATTCTTCTTGATAAAAAGGAAATAAACTGTTGAATTTATTGACTTTACCAATTACAACAGTTTCTACTTCCAGATCATATTGAGAATGAATAGTCAATATTTTATAAGCTGGCATATAAGCCGCAAGCGATGGTGTTTGAATATTAAAAAGTGTATTTCCTTTTGCTGTTGTTCTAACTCCCGTATCGTTAATGTGCATATGTCCGCCAAAATGGATCTGAATTCCAGCATCGGCAAATTGCTGTGCTACTTCTTCATTTGGAACTCTTTGCAATTGCATTTTATTAGCACCGAAAAGCTGTTTTAATTCTGGCGAAGCATCGTCATTAAATTCAACCATCGGATAATGACTGAAAGCAATCAATATTTTTCCTTTTTGTTTTGCTTCTGCAGAAACCTTTTTTACCCAATTAATTAAATGGTTTTTATAAATCAGAACGTTATTATAACCTGTATTTGCTCCCGAAAAATCGTGCGGATTATTAGATTCTCCTGATAATTTTTCATTTGGAACATACGCATTTGCATCTATTGCCAAAAGCCAGATTCCTTTTATTGGTTCAACCAAATAACTGGCATCAGGCAAATACAAATTGGTGTTTTTTATTAAATACGTTCTTTTTTCTAAAACGGATTCTTTTTGAGCTTCTTCAAAATTATAATTTTCATAGCTGTAATTAGAAAAAGGAGTTTCCCAATACAAATCACTCTTCTTTGGAAAAAACCAAAATCACGCATTTCGCTAATGGTTTCTTTATAACCCCAATTTTTTATATCGGCAGTAATAATGGGTTCCAGTTCGCTTTTACTTTTATTAAAATTGTCTGGAGAACTGCTAATAATTTGTTCTTTTCCGTCTTTTCCTAAAAAATCTGTTTTAACAGCATCTTGAGCAAAAGGTTTTACAATATCATGATTTCCTGTAGTAACAAAGAATGAAATTCCGTATTTCTCGGAGTATTCATTTAGAATTTTTCTTAATCCACGAACGTGAACAGGCTGTCCGTCGTCGCTGAAATCGCCTGGAAGCACTACCTGTTTTATGCCTCTTTTTACAATATCATTTAAAGCTTCTAAAAAAGCAAAATAGTTTTCATTAAAAATTCTCGTAGAATGCAATTGAGAATTCATCGTTCTAATATTGGCATATTCGCCCGTTACAGGATTTGGAATGCCTTGATAATTATTGTCTTCAAATTTGGCATAAATATCTTGCAGATGAGCATCGGCTATAAAAGCAATCTGAATTTCTTTCTTAATGTTCTGCTGTGATTTGCAGGAATTTAAAGAAAGAAGCAGTACTAATATAATCGATATTCTAAACATGTGTTTTGTTTGTTTTTAATTTTATGATTATCCGTTATTTGTCCTATTTTAAAAATAGTAAGTCTGTAAAATCAAACGCGAATTAAACCGATTCGCTAACGCGAAGGCGCGGATTAAACCGGATTTTATTAATCTGTTTAAAAATATAAATAGATTATCCGTTTTAATCCGCGCCTTTACGAAATAAATCCGTTTAATCCGCGTCCTTGCTTAAAGGATAATTCAATTATTTTTTAATAAATGCTTCCAATTTATCTAAAGTGTTTAGTTCTGTTTCTCTTGCACTTGACGATATAATTGAAGTTTCTAAAGTTTTTGCAGGTTTTGAAATCAACAAATATTGCGTTCCATCGTCTGTTGTTTTCTCATAATCTTTCGGATTGTATATAATCGCTCCTCCTACTTCAACAATTTCTGCTGCAACGTCTTCTGGATGTTTTCCCCAAACTGCTATGTAATTAGCACCTTTTTTTGTTGCGCAATCTTTAAAGTAATTTACTCCTGTTGCAAATTGCACTTTTTCTCCAGTTAAAGAAACTGCTTCTACTTTCGCTTCTCTTTTACCAGAAAACACGGTAACACGAACTAAAATGTCTACTTTTTTTCCTTTGTAAGGAACGCCTCTTGAAATCATTTCCATCCAAGAAGTATTTTCTGTTTTTCCAACACGAGCCAAACGATTTGTTACCGGATTTAACGGCACCAATTTTTCGCCATCCCAAAGTTTTACTCCTCCTAAACCAACAGTAGATGCCACTTTATAGTAATCTGCTCCCCAGCCTTCTTTTTGCTGTTCTGGCGTTGGGTACCAATTTGCTTTTTTAATTCTAAACCTGGTTTAGCTTTAGAATAAACATCGATTGCTACTTTATCGCTGAAATAAATTCGCAAAGCCATCCATTCGTTTTCAATTGCTGGGCCGTGGTGTCCGATTGTTTTATATAAATCTCCTGATTCTGAGCCAATATCTGTTAGATACGTAATTTTATCAGACTTCATATACAAACTAGTGTCTGTATTATTTTGTCCGAAACAAATGCAGCAAAAAAGTAAAGAGGTTACGATAGATAATTTCATAATTTAAAATATTATAAGTTTAAGTGTAATTCCTGTAAATTTAAAAACAACTTTCAACAATCTACTACGAATTCTATCTATTGTTCTGAAATTATCAATTTATATCAAAATTGTGAAAAATCTTAAACTATAAAATTTCCTTTTTGCTTTTCTAATTGTATTTTTTTGCCACAGATTAAAAGGATTAGCACAGATTAAATTTGTTCATTTAAAAATCCTTATAATCTTTTTAATCTGTGGTTTTAAAACCAATTTAGTCTGTTAATAAAACAGTAATATTTTCTATTTTCTATTTTCTTTAATCCACAACTTTTACCAAGGTAGGATTAATTCCTAACGGATTCTTAATGATTTTACAGATTAAAGGGAACTCTGGATTTTTTACAATCCACATTTCGGTTTCGTCTATTTGCGCTCTTACATGCAATGTTTCGATTATTTTTCCATCAATAGAAACGTCGTTTTTATCTTCACTTTTATCTAGAACATAAGTTGTATTGTTGTAAACAAAGGAATTGTTTTTGACTAAATCCTGATAAGCTGATTGCGAAATCATAAAAAAAGTTTCTGTTGGTTTTAAGTTTAGAATTGGTGCATATTCTCCTTGATTAAAGCTTAAGGCATTTCCATTTTTTACTGCTTCAGGAAGCATTACTATTTTACTGTTTACGCCTCTTGTTTCCAATTTAAAAGCCAATGCATTATTTGACGTTTCGGCTGTAAGCTGTAAAGTTCTCGTTTGTCCATGCAGTTTACAGACATAATGCAGTTGGGTATTATTTTTTAATGTCGGAATATAATTCTGTGCTATTGTGGTTTGATAAAGAGCACAGAAAAGAATAACTAAAAATATATTTTTCATCTTACTTATCTTTTTATTTTGCCGGTGGTAAAATTGTCGTTCCCCAAGCTGAAGGTTTCGAATCCATTTCTAAAATCAGTTCTCCTCCATTCATAATATCATCATGCGTAATCCATGCTTTGTTGTATGGTTTTCCGTTTAACAAAGCGGTTTTGATGTATTTGTTTTTATCATTCATTTTTTTTGTGATGATTTTAAAACTTTTGCCGTTTTCTAATTTTACAAATACTTCCTTAATCAAAGGCGTATTGATTAGATAATAAGGTTGTCCTGCATTTGGATACAATCCCATCATGTGGAAAGCCAGCCATGAAGACATTGCTCCTGAATCGTCGTTACCTGGAAGTCCTTCTCTTGAAGTATTAAAATTATCCTTGATAATCGTTCTGATTCTGTCACTGCTTAAATACGGTTTCCCAATCCAGTGATATAAACACGGGGTTAAGAATGAAGGTTCATTGGCAACATTAAATAAATTATTGTCAAAGAAAATATCCAATCTGTTTTCAAATGCTTTTTCGCCGCCTGATTTTTTTACCAATTCCGAATATCGTGCGGCAAACTAAATGAATATTCCCATGAAGTTCCTTCGTAAAAGAAAACACACCAATGACAAACATACCAAGGCGATTCGATAATGACAGGCGTATATTTAAAAGTTGGCTTTTGGATTTTTGATTCGCCAAAAACAACATCATCCAGCCAGTTTCCGTCTTTGTCTTTTGGCATGATAAATCCTTTTGCTCCGTTATTTTCATAATCTGCTCGCCATAGATTCTGCCAATTTTCAGCTTGTTTTATGTATTGATTGTACAAATCTGTTTTGCCTAAACCTTTGGCAACTGTTGCAATATTATAATCGTTGTAGGAGTAATCTATGGTTCTGTTACCTGCTCTGTCTGTGCCATAAGGAACGTATCCTAGTTTAAGATAATCTAAAAGTCCGCCTCTTCCTTCTTTCTCTTCATTTCCACCAGGAGGCACTGTTGCATCTTTCAGCATTGCTTGAAGTGCTAATTCGTAATCTATTCCTTTTAAGTTTTTTACAAAAGCATCAGCAATTACTACCTCAGCGTTTGATCCTCCCTGAGTTCTTCCATTGTCATTACCGCTTCTTCCTTCTGGCATATAACCTTCGCGTTTGTAAATGTTCAGCATTGCATTAATGATTTCTACTTTTCGCTTGCTGTCAATCAATGTAATTAAAGGGCTTGATGATCTAAATGTATCCCAGATGGTATAAAAATCATCATAATAAGGCTCGTCATTTGTCCATAAAGGGTTTTCTCCTGTTCTGTCTACAGGCATAATCATCGTGTGATATAAACCTGTATAGAACATTTTCCTGTATTCGTCTGAGGTATCTTTAGAAAGCTGGATTCTGCTTAATAAATTTTCCCATTTGTTTTCTAAAGCCTTTAAAACTTCATTAAAATTCCAATGCGGAATTTCAACTTCTATATTATTCTTTGCTTTTAATTCGCTTAAAAATGAAATTCCGATTTTTACATTCAGCTCCTCTTTTCCATTTTCAAAAGAAAGTAAAGCTCGCTGTTTTCTTTCCTGAATCAAATTGCGCTTTTTGATTGTTATAAAATTTTCCGTCTTTGAAAGTGACATATTTAGCAATTGGCTGATCAAAAATAGCATAGAAATAAACGGTGTAAGCGCGTCCGTTGTTCCATCCTCCACGAATTCTGCTGTAACCTCTAACTTCTGTATCTGAAACTATTTCGATTTGTGAACCCACAAACTGTTGTGCTTCTCTAGCTTCTGGAATTTTTTCTTCGCCAAGAAAAAATCCAGGATCTATCTTTAATTCTTTTGATTTATTTTTTGGGTAGGTAAAACGGTAAAAAGAAACTTTCTCGCCAGTAGTGATTTCGGTTTTAATATTATTTTCCTTGAAAACCGTTTCGTAATACCCCAGTTTTACGTTTTCTTCTGCTCTAAAAGAAGTCTGGTCTATTTTGTCTAAAGCACCAGAAAATGGCATAATCTGGATATTCCCGTATTTTGGACCTCCGCCTGTTCCGCTTACGTGAACCTGACTGAATCCTGTTACTTCTTTTGGCATTGGAAGCCAGCCGCTGTTTGGACTCGAGGTGCAGTCTGGACTTGGTTTTACCATACCGTAAGGGCATGACGGCCCGATAAAAACTCTCCCTACTCCTTCTGAACCAATCATTGGATCAACATAGTGATGGACTGTTTGAGCGTTTGTGATTACGGTAAACAAAAATGATATTCCTAAAAGTATATTTTTACTGTATATTTTCATTACTTACTTATTTCTTTAAGAACTAAAAAACTTATTTTTTTACCACTGATTAAAAGAATTAAAATGATTTTACTAAGGCTGAAATTAATCTATTTAATCTTTGAAAGATCTGGCAAAATTTTACTTTGACATTTCTAAAATCAATTCGCCTCCATTGGTAATTTCCTGATGCGACAACGTAAAATCTTTTACCGCTTTATTGTTGTATCTGATGTCTTTTATGTACACATTTTCGGAACTATTATTATTGGCTTTGATGACAAATGTTTTTCCTGAATAATATTTCGAATTTAAATCAATCGAGATTTTATTGAAGATTGGGCTTCCTATTTGGTAAACAGCATCTTGGTCGGTTCCTCCATTCATTTGAAACAAACCTAATTTAAGTAAAACATTCAAACTTCCCATTAATCCTTGGTCTTCATCGCCGTTGTAACCTGTTGCTGGCGATAGTCCGCTGAAGGTGCTTTTTACTACGTCTCTTGTCCAATATTGCGTTAAATCTGGTCTTCCTAAAATGGTGAAAATATTCGAAGTCTGCATGGATGGCTGATTTCCAAAATTGACTGGAATTCTACTAAACTCCGGATGCAATTCTGCGTCATGAGAAGTGCCAGAAGTATAGTTTTGCTTTTTAGCCGTTTCAAATTGCTGATTTAATTTAGTTACAGCTTTTTCTTTTCCACCCATTAAATCAGCTAAACCAAGAATGTCATGTGGCACAAACCAAGTCGACTGTGCTCCGTTTGATTCTATAAATCCGTTTTCATATTGATACGGATCGTAGTTTTCTCTCCATTTTCCATCTACATTTTTCGGACGCATCCATCCAGTTGATTGATCGAAAACATTCTGATAGTTTTTGGATCTTTTCATGAAATACTTGTAATCGTCTTCGTGATTGAGTTTTTTTGCCAATTGCGCCAAAGTCCAATCTTGATAAGCGTATTCTAAAGTCTGGCTGGCTCCATCTTCATGGCTTCCAAAATTTCCATCAGGCAGCGGATACGGCACATATCCTTTTTCTAAATAATATTTTAATCCTCCGCCAATACTGGTTTTGTGTTCATAACCTGCTTTTGCCATGATTCCGCCTTCCATGTGTCCTTTTTTTAGCGCCACATAAATAGCTTCTAAATCATCTTTTACAATTCCTTTTTGAATGGCACTTACAATAAAAGGTGTTGCCGAAGCTCCTGTCATTACATAGGTGTCATTTCCGCCTGAAGGTCCGCGCGGAATAGAACCTCCATCTTTGTAATACTGCATTAGAGAATACACAAATTCTTCCATGATCTCAGGATATACCAATCCCCAGAGATTATTAATTGTCCATTGAGCACCCCAAAAAGCATCAGAATTGTAGTGATTGAATTTTGGTTTTCCGTCTGCTTTTAAAGGCAAATGTCCTATCCTGAATTTGTCCCCTGTATTATCAGGATAGGCTCCATTTACATCACTGATCATTTTTCTGCCTTGGAGAGCATGCCATAAATCAGTATAAAATCTTCTTTGATCTGTTTCTGTTCCTCCTTCTACTTTTATTCTTCCCAATAAATTACTCCATTCATTTCTAGAATCTTCAACAGTTTTATTAAAATCCCAGTGGGTTAATTCGGTATCGATGTTGTTATTGGCATTTTCAATTGAAGTATACGAAATACCAACTTTCATTAGTACTTGCGTTCCCTTTTTATTAAAATGAATTAAATAATTTCCTGTTGCGTTGTCTTTCTCTATAGAGGTTATTGGTTGTTCTGTTTTAACTTTAAAAAATACTGTCAAAGGTTTTGGACGCCTAAAATTGGTGCTTAAAACTAATGAACCAGAAAGTTCGAAATCATTGTTTTTTTCTAATTTTCCATTGGTGTTTTCACAAGGACCTAAAACGGTATTCAGATTAAAAAGAATTGCTTTTTGTGCCTTTGCTGGAAATGTATATTTATGAAAACCAACTCTTGGCGTGCTCGTTATTTCTGCTTTTATCTGATATCTATCTAGTCTTAACGAATGATAACCTGGTGTAATAATTTCTGTTTTATGACTGAATTTGGAATAAAAATCTTTAAAAACAGTTTGTTTGTTTGTGCTTGAGATTGTTACTGGCATTACTGATACACCAGACATTTGCCACTCGTGAACATGACTAAAACCTTTTACTGTATCTGTAGTATATTTATATCCGCCTCCCCAATCGCCATTGATTTCTGTATCGGGATTTAAGTTAACCATACCAAACGGACGACTTGCAGAAGAAAAGTAAAACCATCTTGAATTTTCGGTGTCCAACAACGGATAAACCATATCTGAGATTTGTTTCTTTTTTAAAGAAACAGCTTTTTGGGCGTTGCATGACACTAAAAAAATAAGACTTAAACTTATTCCTAGGAGTCCAATTTTATAGATTTTGTTTAGTTCCATTTATTTTCTGTATTGAATGGGGCGATATTGGTTTAGAACGATTTTATGTTTTTGATTTATCACAAAATCGAAAATATTAAGCATAAGGATGGCTGTGAGAATTATAGAATTATTCTCAAAAAAATGACAGAATGTTACAAAGCTTAATCTGTATAGAATTGTCCGAAATACTTTTGATTAAGCTTTGTTTTCATTCAAAAAATAAACTGAACTGATTTTTACGAGCAACTGAAAAAAATCGGTTTTTTTAGAAAAAAGGAGAAGGCTTTTTACGCTCTTCTCCTTTTCGCAATTAAAATTGAATTACAAATGCGTACTTAACTAAATTCTTATTCTTAATAACCATCATTCTGAGTAAGGGCTGGGTTTAAAACCATTGCATTTGTCGGGATTGGGAATACACGACGGTATGTGTCTGTATTAGTTTTATATCCCCAAGATCCTTCATATTTTCCAAAACGAATCATATCGTTTCTATGCCAAGCTTCCCAAGCAAATTCACGGCTTCTTTCTTTGTAAAGATCTTCTAAAGTTACTCCGCTTAAAGCAGCAGATGTTGTACGATTAGAACGAACCATGTTTACTAATGCATCAACACTTTGACCTAAAGTCACAGATCCGCCACGTAAAATTGCTTCTGCTTTCATTAAAAGAATATCAGAGTAACGCAAGAAAGGAACATCATTGTTTTGATTACGGTTTGTTGAAGATGCGTCAGGATAAAACTTAACGTTTCTGTATCCCATATTCCAAGCGATTTCATCATTACCACAATCGAATAATGTTACGCTCTGACGAAGTTCAATATCTGGAGTTAAGTTTACTTGATAAGTATATGCCGCTCCACCATCAGATCCTGTGTAGAACTGATCGTAACCTTTTTTAGTTGTGGTAACCATTACTGGAGTTACACCATCATTCATAAATTGAAGTCCCGTAAGCCATTGTTTGTTACGTATATCATTGGCATCATTAAAATAGGCATAAAATTCTGGCAGTGTACTTCTAGGCGCACTTGGCGTGTAAGAAAGTCCGAACTTAGCTCTTTCTGAACGTGGGACATCATAACGTGCGTGATACATTTGCCCGTTGAAACCCACTGTAACAGCTGCAGGATCGTAAGGAACCGCAAAGATGAATTCTTTCATTGCTGGTCCGTTAGTCGGGTAAAACATTTGAAGGTAAGTCGCTCTAGGTTCTACAACATATAAATTAGAATTGATTACTTCATCGCAGGCTGCGATACATTCGTTATAACGTGCCGTTCCTGTGTATACTTCGGCATTCAAATACAATTTAGCCAACATTGCATTAGCGGTTTGTTTATTTGGTCTACCGTAAGTTGTAACGCCCGAAGCAGGATTCAAATTAGGAACTGAACTTTTTAGTTCTTTCTCAATGTACTCGAAAACTTGTTTTCTTGGAGTTTTAGCATGAGAAGTAAAGTCTCCATATAAAGTATCTAATGGCACGTCTCCATAACTATCCATTAACATGAAATAAGAAATAGCGCGCATTGTTCTTAACTCTGAAATCAAAGTTTTTTTATCAGTTCCTTCGGGCATTGTCTGTCTTAAGATCGAAATAGCCTGATTGCTTGTCCCAATTACTTTAGATGACCAATCCCAAAGGCTTCCTATGATACCATTATCTGGATTCCAGTCATGGTAATGCATTGAAATATAGTTTCTATTATCAAACCAGTTACCTCCTCTTGCTGGTAAGATAGCTTCGTCTGTAGATAATGACTGCGACCACCACCAAGCAAATGAAAACTCACCTCTAAATGCTGCATAGACTGGTCCTGTTGTCTGAATATATTGTGTTGAGTTTTGAGGAAATACCTCAGGTGTCAATTGAGTTGTGATAGGCACTTCTAGATCATCACAAGACCATACCAAACCAGCTAAAAGTACTGGAAGTCCTAAATATTTTAATATCTTTTTCATAATGTTTAGCTTTAATTTTTAGAAAATCACATTTACACCGAACATATATGTTCTGGTTTTTGGATAGAAGTTATTAGAATCTACACCTGGAGCCGTTCCTCCTTGTTCAACCTCTGGATCAATTCCTTTGTACTTAGTAATAACAAATACGTTATTTACAGTCTGATAAATACGGATACTGCTGATGTAATTTCCAACTTTTCCAAAATTATAACCTAAAGTCATGTTATCTAATCTTATATAACTGCCGTCTTCTATAAAACGATCTGAATATTTATAAGAGTTTAAATCATTTGGCGACTCATTACCAGCATCTACTAAAATGTTATTGGTCATTGCGGTACTTGGTCTAAATAAGTCTGCACGAGTTGCATTGAAAATTTTATTACCAAAAACTCCTCTAAAGAAAATACTTAAATCGAATTTTTTGTATTGGAAATTATTTGCCCATCCCATCAATAATTTTGGCTGTGCGCTTCCTGCATAATGATAATCTACTCCAATTTGAGGTGTAGTTGTTAGATCACCGTTTTTGTCATAATACTGAGAAACTCCGTCAGCATTTTTTCCAGCATATTTCAATGTAAAGAATTGTCCTAATGGTTTTCCTTCTTTAAAGATTTGTAAAGTACTTCCTGTTTGTCCTCCTCCGTCTGGTTGTACACGACGAATTGAATCTCCACCAACAAAGAATGGACTAGTTAATTTAACAATTTCATTTTTGTTATGCGCCAAATTCAAATTAGTATTCCAGCTAAAATCTGCTGTTTTAACAATAGTTGCGCCTAAACTAACTTCAATACCTTTGTTAGACATTGTTCCTCCGTTTGCTACAATTGTTCCTACTGGCACCAATACTGGATTAACATTGTAGTTAAAAATCATATCTGTTGTTTTCTTATCGTAAACATCAACAGAACCTGTTACTTTTCCTTTTAAGATAGAGAAATCAACACCAATATTTGCTGTTGCAGTTTTTTCCCATTTTAAATCAGGATTTGCTTGCTTGGTTTGGTCCATAAGCTCCAATCTGTTGTCCGTTGTAATAGAAAGTTCCTAAACTTCCAGAAATAAATTGAGCTGTGTAAGCATTAAATCCAGAAGAGTTTCCAGTTACTCCCCAGCTACCACGAAATTTCAAATCGCTAAAAAAGTTTTGGTTTTTCATAAAACTTTCTTTGTCAACTCTCCATGCACCTCCTACAGAAGGAAAGTATCCCCATTGGTTGTTTGCACCAAACATAGATCCACCATCTCTTCTAAGTGATCCTTGTAAAAGATATTTATCTTTATAATTATAATTTAAACGTCCGAAGTAAGCAATTAAACGTGTTTTTTGATATGCTTTGCTATCTCCAAAATTCACCACATAACCATTAACAGAAGTATAGTTACTTAAAGCTAAGTTGTTATACCCAACATTGTCAACTGGGAAATTTGTTGTCGTAGCCTGAAAACCGTCTCCTAAAGTGTTTTCTTGCCAAGAGTAACCTAAAACAGCTTTTATTTTATGATCTCCAATTGATTTATCCCAAGTAAAGAAACTCTCAATAATGTTGTTTGTGTTCTCGTAAGCATTTCTCAATGCAGAACCATTTACTCCAAAGTTAACCAATGTTTTTGTCAAAGGCGGATCTGGGTTGTTGTAAAAGTTGGCACTGTTATATTGTGAATAATAGCTGTCATAAAATTCTCCGTGAGATGTATTTAGTCTTTGGTGTGCCAAATTCAAGTTATACGTTAATCCGAAAGGCAATTTTACTTCTGCGGTAAGATTACCTACAAGATTATTTGTCTTAGTTTCGTCTGTACCATGCTCAATTAAAGCTACTGGGTTAAAGTATCCAGGACTTACAAAGTTTTCAAAAAAACTGCCATCATCATTTCTTACTGGAGAAACAGGAAGATAACTTGCTGCTTGTAAAAGAACTGTATTACGCTGCGGTACATTTTGATATTTTGTTCTAGAATTAGTAACATTTAAACCAAACTTTACTTTATCATTAAAAGCATATTGTTCAACAGATAAACGAGCAATGATACGAGAAAAGTCACTTTTTAGCATAACTCCTTCTTTATTAAGAGAAGTAATACTTGCGGTATAACTTCCGTGATCTCCGCCGCCACTCATAGATAAGTTATGACTGCTTGACGCTGCACGCCCTGATCTTAGAATTTCTTTTTGCCAATTTGTGTTAGCACCTTTGTCATTTTCTGGAGTAAAATTCAAATTGTTTTTAGTTGTAAAAGCTCTAAGTTGATCTGCATTCATCATATCCAAATTATTAGAAACTTCTTCAAAACCAAAATATCCATTGTAGGCAACTTGTGTTCTTCCTTTACTTCCTTTTTTTGTTGTTACCATGATAACTCCATTTGCTGCACGGTTACCATAAATTGCTGTTGCAGCCGCATCTTTTAATACGTCGATTGTTGCAATATCATCTGGTGATATAACCGAAATATCAACTCCTGGAATACCATCAATTACATAAAAAGGTCCTTGCGAACTGTTTAATGTTGAAGCTCCACGTAAAACTACCGAAGCTGTTTTTGTTGGGTCACCGCTTGAAGAAATATTCAAACCAGAAACTTTACCTTGTAAAAGTTGTCCAACGTCGCTAATTGCACCTCTGTTTAAATCTTCAGCTTTAACAGAAGAAACCGAAGTCGTTAAGTTTTTACGAGATCCTTTACCATACCCCACAACTACAACTTGTTCTAAGTTTGTAGTGGTAGATTGTAATTTAATCGAATAATTAGTTTTGGTTCCGTCTAATTTTACAGTCTGATCATCAAATCCTATGAAAGAAATTATTAACGTCGCATTTTTGTTTGACGCTAAAAATTTAAATTTTCCATCAAAATCTGTCGTTACAGTATTAGTCGTCCCTTTTTCAAGGATATTAGCGGCTGGCAGAGGAATACCTTTGTCATCTAATACAACACCAGACACTTCTGTTTTTTGTGCCCAAGTATTAATTGAGAAGCCAAAGAAAAAGGCTAATAATAAAAGTTTAAGTTTTTCCATTGTATATTGGTTAATTGGTTAAATAGTATTGACGAAATTAGTGCCAAAGAAATGTTAACAAATGGACAAGTTATTCATAAACATGGATAATTTCTTTAAAATCAATAATGACAAGGCTTCGCAAAGTATTTTTTCTAAAATTATATAGTTAAAAACTTATTAATTAATCGATTTCGTAAAATTTTCTATTCATCTTTTTAGTGTGGTTTAAGGTTATGTTATAAATATTAAGTTAAATTTTGTCTATATACGTAACAATTATAATCTTGGTAACTTTTTATTTGCTTTTTGTCCAATTAATTTCCCAATTTTTAATTGATTCTCTTTCTTTATTTTCATCAAAAGGAGTATTTGTGGCAACAGATTTTTTTAAAGCTTCTAAAAACATTTTCCATCTTGGCCAATAAAATCCTTTGTACATTCCTTTCCAAGATCTAGAAGCGTAATCGTTCAAGTGTCCTTCTCCGCCCCAAAGCGTAATTAATGTTTTGGCATTTTTTACATATAATGAAGAAACCTCTGGCGAACTACCATAATCTGAAGCCGATTTTACCCATTGATCCAAACTGTTTAATGGCTGACCTGACATTACAGCATCGATATTCAAAACTTGTTTTTCTATCTTTTTAAATAATAGATCGCCTTGATCAATGTCTTTTTGTTGATATGCTTTTACGCATTCTATTAAATCTTCATCAATACATAATGAATAATAATGTCTTGTAACATCTATTAAATCATATTGAATAAAATTCTTTTTATCATATTTCTTTGCTTCTTTGGTTAAAATATCCAAAGCCTCTTTTAGTTTTTTCTTATCTCCAGGATTTCCTTTAAATTCTGTAATGGTTACTGTTGGACGTTTAAATAACAAATACGCTCCAGCCCTATCATTCCACCAACGTGTTTCCCAATATTTGACATTATAGACAGATTCTAATAATAATTCCCACGCTAGAAAAACAGGTTTAGAAGTCGTTTGCCCGTATCTTGCGTTTAAGTATTTAGTTAACCAATCATTTACAGGTTGCTCTCCTTTAGTCCACGGAAGATCATAAATGTATTCGTATACAATCGAATTATTATTTAAACCTTCAGGCATTGCTCCATAACCTGCAATATTTCCTCTATGCGGATTTTTAAGCAGACTTGTCAATTCATTTTTGTAAAAATTCAAATCGCCATAAACAGGATTCGATCCGCCATAATTATGTACATAACCGTAAGTCCACTGTTTACCGTAAAAAGCTTCCTGATTATCCCATACTTTATATCTGTCATTGGCATAATCCTGAACCATTACTTTATCATTTGGAACTTTACTTAAAAATGCGCTTGTAGCTTCTTTGGTCCAGAATTCTTTATTGTCTCCAAAAAGCCATCCTTGCATAACCCAAGTTGCACCAGGAGCTGCTTCATTTATAGTCTCATAAACTGCACTTCCGTAATTAGAAAGTTCTTCATATTTATTATGTTCAGAAACTGGCGGTTCAATTTCATTAAATGAATCTGCCAAATAGAAATCTGACTTTCCGTACATTTTGGTATAAATTTCTATAAAACGTTTTCCGATTTTTTTAAATAAAGGATCTTTGGAATCTAAAAGAAAAGTGCTCGCAAAACCACCGCCAGACCACGATTTTAATTCGGTAATTTTAGCTTCAGGATGTTTTTCGGCGAAAGCCTTAGGAACATATCCGCTAAAAGCAGGAACAACAGGGTGCATATCCAAAGTCCTCATTCTCTCCAATATTTTCTTTTGCAGTTCTTCTTTTTTAGCAAACCATTCTTGTGGCAAAGGACCTTCTAGACTATTAATATTTCCCATTCTTTGCCAAGGTAAAAAAGCTGGACCAGCAAAATGTGCCTCTAACTGATTGTTTGTCAAACCATATTCTTTCCATAATTCCTGCCACACCGCTTCCTGACCTTCCATTGCAGTTGGAAGATTAATGCCGTGCATAGCCATCCAATCTATTTCTTGTTCCCAACGTTTCCAGTCCCACCACGGAGTTGTATAGCCAAAAGTGCAGGCGTTTAAATATTCTCTATACTCAAATGGCGTACTTCCTTTTTTGGAATATTTTGGCCAATCTTTAGGTAAATTGACTCTGTTTCCTTCCCAACTAATTAAAACTGCACCGATATCTCTAAGAAAATTATATGCTCGCATAGCAAAGTGCTGTATTATTTGAAGCTTTAATTTTTACAAGATTGGTGGTTGCTTCCACTTCAAACCAATCTTTATCTTGATTTTTATTTTCACTTATAGTCAGTTCAAACTCATTGACACGACTACCAATTAATCGCTCTATTACAGCAGAAGCGCTTTTTGTTTTTTCGTCGTTTTTAGAATATCCGTTTAAAGCACAAAAAAATAACAGTACAAATAATGGTACAGCATTTTTAATTTTAAGATTCACTCTTTTCATATAATCATGTATTTAATAAATTTCTTTCTTTAAAAATTGAATAAAAAAAGGGAGATTAAATCTCTCATTAATCTCCCTAACTAATAAAAACTAACAAATATTTACTAATCAATCACCTTCAATTTATTATCTTTTTTTGTGTTTTCTTTTTGAAAACTACTGCGATTCAATTGGGTTTTGGATCGAAAATAAAATTACTCGCATTGTTATTCTTCAAGATGGACGAATCAATCAAAAGAATAGACATATTTTTCATATCTCTTTAATTAGTTCATTTTTACGAATTCTTTCTGCCATTTAAAGCGTTGCAAATGTCATTGGTCTAAATTTCAATAGAATAATAAAAAAAAGTCGTTTATTTATAATGCTATACAGATCTAACTATTCTCATTCTATTTAAAACTAAAAAAACATATGCAGTCTCGTAGAAAATTTATAAAAAATGCCAGTATTTTTTCAGCAGGATTATTGGCTGTTCAAACTGATGCTTTTGGACTAAATTCTAATCTTTTTGAATTTCCTTTAAAAGATTTTATAACCAAAAGACCTCCTCTTGCAGAAAGAAAATTTACTAGTAAAGCTATTGAAGTCGCAATTGTAAAAATTAAAAAACAAATTGCAAACCCAGAATTGGCTTGGCTTTTTGAAAACTGTTTTCCAAATACACTAGATACAACTGTCGAATTTGAAATTATAGATGGCAAACCCGATACTTATGTCATTACAGGCGATATTGATGCAATGTGGCTTCGTGATAGTACTGCTCAAATCTGGCCTTATATTCCGTTTGTAAAAGAAGATGCTAAACTTGCCGAATTGGTAAAAGGCGTTATAAATCGTCAGACAAAATGCATTCTCCTTGATCCGTATGCAAATGCTTTTTATAAAGATTTCAATAAAGAAAGTGAATGGAAAAATGATATTACCGATATGAAACCAGGAATTCATGAACGAAAATGGGAAATAGACAGCTTATGCTATCCTGTTAGATTGGCTCATGGCTATTGGAAAGAAACTGGAGATATTAGCATGTTTGACAAACAATGGAAAGATGCCATGAAATTGATTCTGAAAACATTCAAAGAACAGCAGAGAATGGACGGAAAAGGCGGACCATACAGTTTTATGCGACAAACAGCTTGGGCAACAGATGGAGTTCCTTTAAGCGGTTATGGTTATCCTGTAAAACCATGCGGGCTGATTGTTTCGACTTTTAGACCAAGCGACGATTCGACTTTGTTTGGATATCTAATTCCGAGCAATATGTTTGCAATTGAAATTCTAGGTTATCTTGTAGAAATGTTTTCAAGTCCCGCCTTAAAAGATAATGATTTGGCAGCTGAAGCTAAAGAACTTCAAGCGCAAGTTCAGAAAGGTTTAAATGAATATGGAATTATAGATCACCCTAAATTTGAAAAAATCATAGCTTTTGAAGTAAACGGATATGGAAGTTTTCATATGATGGATGATGCCAATGTTCCTTCTCTTTTATCATTGCCTTATCTCGGCGCAGTTTCTCCCGATGATCCTTTGTATCTAAATACTCGTAAAGTAGTACTTTCAGAAAATAATCCGTTTTTTTATAAAGGAACAGCCGGAGAAGGAATTGGAGGCCCTCACACTGGCGTTGATACGATCTGGCCCATGAGTATTGTTTTAAGAGCCATTACAAGCATTGATGAAAAAGAAATTAAAAGTTGTATAAGCACTTTAATTAAAACCAATGCCAATACAGGATTTATGCATGAATCTTTTCATAAAGATGACGTAACCAAATTTACACGTAAATGGTTTGCATGGGCAAATACTTTGTTTGGAGAAATGATTGTACATACGAGCCTTCAATATCCTCAAATTTTAAAAGACAAAAACTTATAATGAAAAGAGCTTCAATTTATGAAGCTCTTTTATTTAAAATATTGTTTCATCCGCATTAGGATCAAAACTTCCTTCATCTGGATATTTAATGCTGTCCTTTAGTTCTTCTACTCGTTTTGGATCAAACTTAGGTAATTGCAATTCATTATTTTCTTTCCATTTTTTAACTATTTTAGAAACTTCTGCTCGCTTTTTCATTAGAAACAGGCGTATCTCTAGTCATATAAAGCGTTTGCGAAGGATAAGCCAGAGAGGTGCCACTTTTTTCTATAATGTCCAGCATTCGCAATAAAAGATCTTCTTGCACTTCTTGTGATGTCTCTACATTTATGGCTTCAATATAAGCTGTAATCTCAACCTTTAAAGAATCTGCTGTAATACCAGTAAAACGAACTATTGGATTTGTATTTAAAACAGAAGGATGTGCATAAAGCAATGACCTTAATTCTACAAGCAGATAACGCATTTGATCTGGTGTAGTTTCCATTCTAAATCCAAAAATTGGATTGAATATAAATCGATCGCGATGTGCATAATTTTCGATTTTACTAGCTGACAACTGACCGTTCGGAATTGTTACAATACTACGAGCAGGGGTTCTAAGTGTTGTAGAACGCATCCCGATAGATTCTACTGTTCCTTTTATATCATCGACTCTACAATAATCGCCTACACGAAGTGGCTGATCAGCAATAAGACTGACACTCCCTACAAAGTTTTCTATAGTTTTTTGCGCTCCAAGCGCCAGTGCAATCCCTCCTATTCCTAGTGCTGCAAGTCCAGCTGTAACATCTACTCCAATAATTCCTAATATTGCAATAATTCCGATTACAACAATTGCAACTTTCATGGTACGACTTAAAAATAATACCGCAGATACTGCAGAAGCACGTCCGCGATTGTTCATTCTGCTTCTTGTAAACATGCTCACAAAATCGGTCAATCTCCAAAGCAGAATTAAAAAAGCTACAATTCCGATTGTAATTATTATAATGCTAAATCGCTGGCGAACTATTATAGAAATTCCCATTCGCTGTGTTAAAGTGACAAACAAAATCACCGTCAGATACATCTGAACTGGAAGCGTAAAAGCTTCTATTATAGCATTACCTTTCTCACTATCTGCTTTCTTCCATATTTTTTGCAATAAAAATATAAACACAAATATCAATAATCTGGAAAGCAGGTACGTAAGCACTGTCATTACAACCACTACTCCCCAATGTCCAATTGGTACATTTCCTAGTTTTCTTACTTTTAAAGCATTTGGCAATACCCTGTCTAAAAAAGTCTTTTCGCCACTAATATCTGCTTGCAAGAATTGCTTCTATAGTTTCAGCAGAAAAAAGCCATAAGGCTGGCTCACTATCATCTGACTGATTTTCTAAATAAAGTTGAATGCTTATTTTATCGGTAGATATATTTCCAACCAAATCTACACCAGTTGCCAGATTATCATCTATACGACCTAATTCTTTATTACTAAGAATAGATGATGGAGAGAAATTACCTCCCTGATCCAACAGCTGTTGAAAGGTTTTGGCTATTCGTATTCTTTCAGACGTTTTACGATACGAACGTTTACTAAGCATAAAATACTGGCTCGCACGCAGATAATTCTGATCGCCAATTGCTTTTATGAAACCGTTGACAGTTCCTTGAGGTGTTCTCCTTCCTAAAGAATCATCGGGAGTTTTTACAGGTTCCTCAGTAGTAGTTTTTGCTCCTCCTAAAAGCTGTGCTTCTAATTTACAAGGAGTTAATATTAATACTGAAATCAACAGTATAAAAGAGAATAAACGTTTAGTACCTAAAATCATATTTTTTTGCTTTAGTAACTTAGACTATTAAAAATAAGAAATATAGCAGAATTACAAGTTATTTGCATTGCCTTTTTTTAATTTTCTATGCAAAAGCCTTCATAAGATTTCATAAGAGCAATTCTGGAACTTTTGACAAATTCAATTAATCCTATTTGATTTAGCTTTTTTGTTAAATCTAGTATTTCTTCATTTGTTCCTGTAGCCTCTAATATTGTATACTCTTTTTGAATTTCTGAAACTTTAAGATTGTTTTCACGAAGTAAATTTTCCATTTTCGAATTAGTCATAAATACTTCTGTAAACATTTTAAACAATGCGGTTTGTTTTGAAACAATTTCATCATTTGATGAATAATAACATTTAAAAACTTCAATAATTTTCTCTATTTGTGCAACTAAATTTACCACTGTATTCAATGTTTCAGTTATTACAATTGTATGTCTGTATACTTTATCAATCTCACAAATAGACATATTAAGGCTCAAAATGTCTATTTGCTTTCTTATAAACATTGAGCTTAATTTGTTCATTAATCTTAATTGATCCTCAGAATAAATGGTAAGGGTAAATTCGTTTTTCATTGTTTGATTTTTATATATGCTTTTTTTGTTCGTAATCGAAATAAAAAAAGCCTTTCACATTTGGACTGAGAAAGGCTTTTTTGAATAGACAATAGAATCCTGACTCGTCATGTAATACGAATAATGATAATTGAAATAATAATGCTATTCTGAATTGAATTTTTCATAATTGCTTTAAACAAAAAAACCTCCCGTTGCAGGGAGGTTTTTCTAAATTGTATCTTTTACTTATTTATATAACATCCCTACACCATTATCTAATGATAATTGTGATAATAATAGCATTGATGTTAATTGTATTTTTCATTTGTTTGATTTGATGCACAAATATATCAATATTTTTTAATCTCTAAATAATAAATCCGTCACTGTTGGACGGATTTATTTATTTTGAATTTTAAGGTATTAAAACGGCTCTACCTTTTATTTTTCCTTGTCTCATTCTATCATAAACTTCATTTGCATCGTCTAGTTTATGCTTTTCAATTTCTATATGGATTTTCTTTTGTCTTGCCAAGCCTACAACTTCCATCAGTTCAGTTCGTGATCCCCAATACGGATTGGTCATACTAACTCCAAATGGCAAAACATTCATGCTATACTGGTAATGTCCTCCGCCAAGCCCCACAATAGTAAGATCTCCGTCAAGGCTTACTACTTTTGTTCCTAAATCTATTGTAGAAGTTGCGCCAACAAAATCAATAACAACTTTAGCTTTCTTGATTCCTGTAATTTTCTGAATCTGTTCTGCTGCATCAGCATCTTTAGAATTAACCGTAAAAGTTGCTCCCAATTCTTTAGCGAAAGCCAATTTATCTTCGGTAACATCACAAGCAATAATAGCTGCTCCGCTTATTTCTCTTAATATCTGCAAAGCAACGTGCCCTAGTCCGCCAACTCCAATTACTACCACAAATTCATCCGGCATTAATTTCGGAAGCGAACGTTTAATCGCAGAATAAGGTGTAAGTGCTGCATCTGTCAATGGAGCTGCAATAACTGGGTCTAAATCAAAAATAGGCACTAAAAGTCTCGAAGATGGCACCAGCATATATTCTGCCATACCGCCATCTAATCCTAAACCTCCGCCGTAAGCTTGCTCAGATTGATGATCACAATAATTTTCTTTTGACTGCTGGCAAGGTTTGCAATGACCACATCCCCAAGGGCCATATACTAAAACGGCGTCTCCCTTTTTATAACCTTCAACATTTTCGCCAATTTCTTCAACCCATCCAGCATTTTCGTGTCCTAGAGTAAAGACTGTTCCAACAACAGTTCCTTCGTCTATAATATGCAGGTCTGAGTGGCAAACTCCTGCCCCGCCAATTTTTAATAAAACTTCATCACCTTTAGGAACAGGTTTTTCAAGATCATTAACAACGCGGACATCTTTGTGTCCAAAAAAACGTACTGCTTTCATAAAATAAACTTTTGATTACTATTCTACTAATTTACAACTTGTATTTTCTATATAGTTTATTAAGCAAGTTAAGTTTATCCTAATTTATTGCTTTTAATGAGCATTTATAGGAGGTTTAGATAAAAGGGCGAAATAAAAAATGGTAAAATCTAGTGTATAGATATAAAAAAAGAGAACCAAAGTTCTCTTTTAAATTTTATTTTATACTATTTAAAATCAGCTAGATTATATCGGTTCAAAAGCTAATTGCTCGGTAATTTAATTTTAATAATAAACAGACAATAAGATTTTTGAATTTGAACTCTCTATATATTTTGAAAGTCTATTTAAAAATTCTTGACTAACCATTGGACAGCCGTGGCTATTGATTATATAGTATTCTTTTTCATCTGATGGAACCTCTTTGTAAGAGTGTAATACAATGGCGCGTTTCATTGCATTATTATTGGTTTCGTCTAATCCAGCAAGTCTAAAAGCTTTACCAAATATACCTTTATATGGTTTCTCTACTGAATATCTTCCAAGTGAAGTGCAATTAGATTCTGGTGCATTACTAAACTGAAGAATATCTCCTTTAATTCCTGTCTCAGAACCTGAACCATGCGCTACAAGCCCTTGGTCAAGGATCTGGTTATTTTCTAGATCGTAAACAAAAAAGCGGTTTTTTCCTGATTTAATTTTCATATCAACAAGAAAAGCAATTTTGTTATTAAACTTGTGATTTCCAGATGTAAAAGCTTTAATTTCATTTACATGTTCTGTAAGACGTGCAAATTCAACTTCGCTTAATATTTCATCATCATCCCATACATTCATTGTAGTAAAGGAACTCAAGGAAAAAAGCAGCGCCACTAAAAATATTCTCATATCAGGCAGACGGTTAAGTTAATAATTATAATTTGGGACAAATATAAATTTAATGTTGCAAAATTATACACAAAGTTTATACAATTCCCATATCATAAGTTAAAGATATTATAAATATCTGAAAACAACAACATTAAACGTTAAATTTTAACTAAATAACGTTAATCTGCTACGTAATGATTTCAGATAAGTATATTTAAATACTCTTTCCAAGTTTGTTTTCCAGTATTATTTTCTGGGCATAGATTTACTCCGGTAGTGAACAATTTATGGCGAATATCTTCTGGTATTTCTAGTATTATATCTTTATCACTTTGAATTGTTTCTAAGTAAGATTTAGTCATTTCTTCAAAATGAAGTACTTCTGGACCTCCAAAATCTTTTATTAATCCTTTTGATTGCTCTAATGCAATGGACGCAAGTAATTCTGCAACTTCTTGTACTGCTACAGACTGAAACCTCAACCCTGATGGAATTGTTATAAAATCACTTTTTCCGCTTTGATCTAATGTTTTAATCATATTAAGCACAAAATCATGGAACTGTGTTGTTCTTAGGATCGTAAAGGGAATGCCACTATTAGCTACGATATTTTCTACTTGCAATTTTGCTTGATAGTATGGATAATCGTTTTTATCTATTCCGACAATAGAAATGTATATGAAATGTTTAAGTGAATTTCTATCTGCTGCATTTAGCAAATTTTTAGTTCCTTCAATATCTGTCTGTAGAAAGTTTCTTGGATTACTCGCACAGTGAATGATTACCTCAACATCTTCTGTTGCTTCTTTTAAACCAATGTTTTCAAGTAAGTCTCCAGTAAAAAATTGTATATTATTTTGAGTTGTAATACTTGTTTTTGTTGTTAATACAACTGTTTTTATCTCTTTCTTTACTAGTGCCTCAACAACATATTTCCCTAAGTTTCCATTTCCGCCTGTAACTAACACTTTCTTCATTAGGTTCCAATTTGACTACGATATTAGAAAAAAAACGATTAATCTCAAAATGAGCTTATTATTTATAAAAAAACTGGCTTCATTTATAGATGAAGCCAGTTAAATTTTGTTTAATGATATCTTATTGCATACTCAAATAAAGGTAGCCAGCCGAGCTCTGCTCTTTACTATCAGAATCAACATATTTTATGATGTAATAATAAGTTCCTGTTGGCAATCCTGCACTTTGTTTTACAACTGCTCTACCATTAGAATAACCATTAAACGCATTGGCTGTATTATCATATCCGTTTGTATGGAAAACTATTACTCCCCAACGATTATAAATCTCAACCGTATTTTGAGGATAGCATTCGATTCCATCGATTTTAAAAATATCATTTTTACTATCTCCATTTGGTGATAATGCATTATGTGGAATTACTTTGCAACCGTTTATATCGAGAACCGTTGGATCATCACCTGTTGGAGAAGAACCATCAGACAAATCTGAAACATCTTTTCCTGTTGGATCTACAGGAGTTGGAGGTCCCGTTGCTTCTGCTAAAGCTTGATTTACCACTTTCCCTTTAGCGATATCAGTTGTGGTAATGGTATAATTCGCTCTGTAAAGCCATTTTTCGTGTAAATCCAAACTTCCGTTACCATCAAGATCTCCTGTACTATTTGCTACATTGGCAGGATCTAAAGAAGGAGTCGTTAATCCTGGCATTGGATCGTTTACTCTAACATTCGTCAATACTGTATTTCCGATATTAGTAACTGTAAATAAATAACTAATTACATCGCCAACTTTTGCATTATTAAGATCTCCGCTAAAAGAAGCTATTTCTTTTACAATTGCAATTTTTGGGTTATTTGGCAATGGTATCACAGTACAATCAGGACAAGTTGGGTCATAATATGGATCTCCAGGTGTAGACGGATTAGTCGGATCTTTAGAAGTATCATTAACCGTCGTACCATCAGGATCGTCTACTGTAGGTGGCGTATTCCCTTGACCAAGTGCGCTATTGTAAATTACACCATTTTGAATATCAATTTGTGTGATAGTGTATGTCACTTGGGCATTTCCAGTTTGTCCAGGATCAAGTGTGCTCGGCACCATTGCAAGGTTTACTACTCCAATATACGAATCGTTTATTTTTACATTCTCCAATCTAATATTTCCTGTATTTTTCACACTAAATGTATATGTAACTGTTTCTCCTGCTTCTGGAAAACCATCTCCATTTGTGTCATTGGCTGCCGTAAATGCACCATCTTTAAGTACCTCAATTGAAGGTATCGGTACAATTGGCGTTACAGTTACGCTATCTTGATCGTTCTCGCTAGGATCATTATTATTGGGAGTTGAATTTGGATCAAAATTATTTGAAGTAATTATCTGAGCCACATTTTTATATTCATCTACAATCCCAACAGAAGCATTAATTTTAACAATGTAAGTAAGCTGAGCAGAAGCACCAGATGCTAAATTTAAAACTGGCCATGTAATTGTATTTCCTGCAAATAGACCTCCGTTGTTTGCACTGATGAAAGTATAGCCGGATGGAAGCAAATCATTTGCACTTACTCCTGTTGCGTCATCAGGCCCAAAGTTTGTTACTGTTATTGTAAAATCAATTTGATCTCCTACATAAGGAGAAAGATTACTCGCAGTTTTAGTCAAAGCAATATCAGAACATAAGATAACATTAATATCCACTTTAAGGGCATTTCCTATAGTATTTTCACAAACTGCATTATTCTGAACCGTAACATAATACGATGTATTTGCTGTTAAAGAAGGGGTAACAAAGACTGCTCCTGTATAAAGTAATACGGATAAATTAGGATCTTGATACCAATTGAATATCGGATTATTAAGCGCACTTGAGGCAGTAATTGTTGATGTACCGCCAGTACAAACTGTTGCGTTCGATATATCAACTGCAATATCTGAAGCCAACCCTAAAGAATTTACCGTTACCGTCACCGCTTTTCTCGTGTTCGGAAGATTTTCGCAAACTCCGTCACCGCTTACGCTAACGTAATAAGTTGTCGTAACTGTTGGCGAAGGGCTGTATGATGCTCCCGTGCTTAAGATTGTCGCTGTGGTCTGATCGGCATACCATCTAAAAACTGGAGTAGTGACGGTCGCAGACGAAGCCGTCAAAGAGGCTGAAGAACCCGTACATATTGTCGCATCTGCTACAATTATGTCTGAGGCCAGCCCTAAAGAATTTACCGTTACCGTCACCGCTTTTCTCGTGTTCGGAAGGTTTTCGCAGACCCCGTCTCCGCTTACGCTAACGTAATAAGTTGTAGTTGCTGTTGGCGAAGGGCTGTATGATGCTCCCGTGCTCAATGCTGTCATTGTAGTCTGATCCGCATACCATCTAAAAACTGGCGTATTGACGGTCGCAGACGAGGCCGTCAAAGCAACTGAAGAGCCTGAACAGATCGTCGCATCAGCCGCTGTTATGTCAGAGGCCAGCCCTAAAGAATTTACCGTTACAGTCACTGCTTTTCTCGTGTTCTGAAGGTTTTCGCAGATCCCGTCACCGCTAACACTAACGTAATAGGTTGTAGTTGCTGTTGGCGAAGGGCTGTATGAAGCCCCAGTGCTTAAAGCTGTAGTTGTTGTCTGATCCGCATACCATCTAAAAACTGGAGTAGCGACAGTTGCAGACGAAGCCGTCAAGGAGGCTGAAGAACCCGAACAGATTGTCTCGTCTGCCGCAGTTATATCTGAAGCCGATCCCAGAGAATTTACCGTTACAGTTACCGCTTTTCTGGTGTTCGGAAGGTTTTCGCAAACCCCGTCACCGCTAACGCTAACGTAATAGGTTGTAGTTGCTGTTGGCGAAGGGCTGTATGAAGCTCCAGTGCTTAAGACTGTTGTAGTTGTCTGATCGGCATACCATCTAAAAATCGGAGTAGCGACTGTTGCAGACGAAGCTGTCAAAGAAGCTGAAGAACCCGAACAGATTGTGGAATCAGACGCTGTTATGTCTGAAGCCAATCCCAGAGAATTTACTGTGACCGTGACCGCTTTTCTCGTGTTTGGAAGATTTTCGCAAACCCCGTCACCGCTTACGCTAACGTAATAGACAGTTGTCACTGTTGGAGACGGACTGTAGGAAGCTCCCGTGCTTAATGCTGTCGCTGTAGTCTGATCGGCATACCATCTAAAAACTGGAGTAGTGACTGTTGCAGACGAAGCCGACAGAGAGGCTGAATAGCCCGAACAGATTGTGGAATCAGACGCTGTTATGTCTGAAGCCAATCCCAGAGAATTTACCGTTACGGTTACCGCTTTTCTGGTGTTCGGAACGTTTTCGCAAACCCCATCTCCGCTTACGCTAAGATAATAGGAAGTTGTCACTGTTGGCGAAGGGCTGTATGATGCTCCCGTGCTTAAGACTGTTGTAGTTGTCTGATCGGCGTACCATCTAAAAACTGGAGTAGTGACTGTTGCAGACGAAGCCGACAGAGAGGCTGAAGAGCCTGAACAGATCATCGCGTCTGCGGCTGTTATGTCTGAGGCCAATCCCAGAGAGTTTACCGTTACCGTTACCGCTTTTCTCGTGTTTGGAAGATTTTCGCAAACCCCATCTCCGCTTACGCTAAGATAATAGGAAGTTGTCACTGTTGGCGAAGGGCTGTATGATGCTCCCGTGCTTAAGACTGTTGTAGTTGTCTGATCGGCGTACCATCTAAAAACTGGAGTAGCGACGGTTGCAGACGAAGCTGTCAAAGAAGCAGAAGAACCCGAACAGATTGTCGCATCGGCAGCAGTTATGTCTGAGGCCAATCCCAGAGAGTTTACCGTTACCGTTACCGCTTTTCTCGTGTTTGGAAGATTTTCGCAAACCTCGTCACCGCTTACGCTAAGATAATAGGAAGTTGTCACTGTTGGCGAAGGGCTGTATGAAGCTCCCGTGCTTAAGACTGTTGTAGTTGTCTGATCGGCATACCATCTAAAAACTGGCGTAGTGACTGTTGCAGACGAAGCCGTCAAAGAAGCTGAAGAGCCTGAACAGATTGTGACATCAGCCGCAGTTATGTCTGAGGCCAATCCCAGAGAATTTACCGTTACCGTTACTGCTTTTCTTGTATTAATAGCATTATCACAAATATTAGTACCTCTAACACTAACATAATAAGTTGTCGTAACTGTTGGTGTAGGGTCGTAATAATCTCCAACGAAAAGAGGATTCGTTGAAGTTTGGCTTTCATACCAAATAAATACAGGACTATCAATTGCAGATGTGGCAATTAGTAGTGCCGCATCACCTATACAAATTGTCTGATGTGTAGTGTTAATATCTGCCGCAGTTGCCAACGGATTCATAGAAATTGTTACTGCTTTTCTAGTATTTGGAGCATTCTCGCAAACTCCAGTTCCGCTTACACTAACATAATAAGTTGTCGTAACTGTTGGAGACGGACTGTATGAAGCTCCTGTACTTAAGGCTATTGTAGTTGTCTGATCGGCATACCATCTGAATATAGGTGATGTAACCGTAGCTGAAGAAGCAGTAAGAGCAACTGTTTGTCCAGGGCAGGTAATAGCATCTAATGCTGTAATATCTGACGCCTGCCCTAGCGGATTTACATTAGCTGTAACCGCTTTTCTAAAATTTGGAAGATTCTCACACATTCCTGTTCCACTTACACTCACATAATAAGTTGTAGTGGTTATTGGTGAAACATTATACGAAGGCCCTGTATTAAGAACAGTTGTGGAGGTCTGATCGGCATACCATCTAAAGACGGGACTTACTACATTAGACGACGAAGCTGTCAGTGAAACTGATGAACCATTACAAATTGTTCGATCATTCGCGGTTAAATCCAATTGTGTAGCTAGAGGAGTTACATTGACGACTACCGCTTTTCTAGTGTTAATGACATTTTCACAAACTCCATCTCCGCTTACACTAACATAATAAGTCGTTGTAGCTATTGGAGACGGATTATACGAAACTCCAGTACTTAAAACAGCCGTTGACGTCTGACTCGCATACCATCTAAAAACTGGATTTGTTACCGTAGATGAAGAGGCTGTTAATGACGCAGTAGATCCCAAACAAATTATAGCGTCAGCAGCAGTTATATCAGAAGCGATTCCTAATGCATTCACTGTTACCAAAATTGGTTTTCTTGTATTGGGATCATTTTCACATGTTGCATCTCCTTTAACACTTACGTAGTAAGTTGTGGTTACTGTTGGAGAAACATTATATGATGCTCCATTATTAAGAATAGTAGAAGTTGTTTGATCTGCATACCAAGTAAATACAGGATTTATTACGGTAGCAGAACTTACACTTAGTGTAGCATTATCCCCAGGACAAATTTCTGTATCAGCTCCCGTAATATCGGCAGCTGTTGCAGGTGCATTAACATTAACCGTTACTGTTCTAGTTGTCGATGCAGATGGACAACCACTAGAGCCATTTACAGTATAAGTAATTATAGTACTTCCGGTAGCATTGCCTGTTATTACACCATTTACATCAACAGAAGCAATACCTGCATCATCTGTTGTCCAAACTCCACCCGAATCTCCATCAGTAGTAAACGTTGTTGTTTCTCCGACGCAGACATTTTGATTACCCGACAAAGTTCCCGGATTAGATTCTATAATGGTTACGCTTATTGTTGAAGGAATTACAGAACAGCTTCCTGTTTGTACTATCGTATAATTTATGAGGGTTGTACCACGTGAAACCCCTGTTACGACACCATTTACATCTACTGTAGCAATAGCTAAATCATCGCTTTCCCATATACCTCCAGGAGCTCCATCTGAACTAAAGGCAGATGTTCCTCCAACACAAATATTTTGATTTCCAGTTAAAGTACCAGAATCAGGAGCATCTTCAATTGTTATTGCTCGAGTTGATGATAAGTCTGAACATCCTCCTGTTCCAGCTACCGTATAAGTTATAGTTGCTACACCTGGCATTAAACCTGTAACAACTCCACTAGCATTAACAGTTGCTATTGTTGGATCACTACTTGACCATATTCCACCGACATCTCCATTTGTAACATAATTGGTGGAAGTCCCTTGACATATGTTTTGAAAACCTAATAAAGTTCCAGGATTTGGTGGAGCCGCTATTGCTAAAGTGACCGGTGTCCTAACAGCACTGGTACAGCTACCGTTGTTTCCTTGAGCATAATAAGTAACTGTTCCTACTGTACTTAAAACAGGAGATGCAACAATGTTTCCAGCTAAAGCGAGCATCATACCAAACAACAGATTGACCAGCCGGAACACTAGCCGTTGCCGTTAATGTTGTTGGAAAACATCCTTCAGTTACCGTTGTAGTATTAGTAGGTATACTTGCAGCCGTTAAAGTAATCAAAGCACTATTTGAAATATTTCCTTGAGCATCTCTTCCTAAATAAGCAATTGGGGTCGGATTTATTACGCTAGCAGATTCTGGTTCAAAACTTATCAATCCAACAGAGTTTGCTTTCCATACACCTTCTCCTGGGATAGTTATTCCAACAATATCACCAAACCCATCTATAATAAGATTAGTTCCAGTACCAGGATTAACAAAACCAACTGTTTCAGGAACAATTGTACTACCTGAAGTATCATTTGCAAGAACATTAATAAATCCCGAAGAAGTTCCAACATTAAAACATGCAAAATCAGGTGTTGTAGCAGGAATACCAATTGCATAATCTTCTACCTCACCATTCATAAAAGAACTCCCAGAATCTGACGTTGTTATTGCTTCTGTTGTCACTCTAACTCTAAGATAAGTTTGTGCATGACCACCTGTATTGGTTAAAGCAACATTATTCCAAGTAAGATTAACACTTCCTGATAAAGTACCGGCAGGAGATGTAGCTGTCGTTCCTTCAGATGCTTGAAAAACACCATCATTATTCCAATCAATCCAAGCTACATAGTTCGCGGGCAGTCCAGTATTATTATTAAAGTTTGCCGCAACTGTATAACTACTTATATTTTGTCCATTATTTGTCAATGGTGGAATTACTTGAACTCCATCATCATCAATAGAAGTATCGGCCAGAACAGAAGGAAGTCCGTCTGGTTCAGCAAAATTAGTGTTACCTAATGAAAGAGTTCCAACAACTCCATGTGAAGCTCCATCAGATGCCAAAAGCGTTTTATAACTATCTGGCGCATCTCCAAAATCAGAACTAATTGTGATTACAATTGGACTTAACCCCGATGCTTGTACATTGGCCTGAGCAGTGACGCTCCAAATACCAGTCATTAGGAAAAAATCTGTAACATGAGTAGTAGATAACGGAGGGGTAAATAAAACTTGATGATTTAAATCGTCTGGTGTTCCAGACCCTCCGTTTGGTGTTTGTCTTCGAATGGTTATTGTGCTAGGAAGATTTGCACCCGCTATTGTTCCTAGTGAATTATTAATTAAAGTTCTCCAACTATGGCTTGCTCCTATATTAATAGTTTGATTTACAAGCTGTGTATTTCCTCCACTAACAGCATTAGCATAAGGCACAAAAGTATTTCCATTATAACCAAAAAAGGTTACCCATTCAGCATTTCCATTTGGAGTTCCATGAACCCCATCAATATCCAAAGCGAGAAAATTTATACTTTCAACAGGTCGGTCAAAATAAATTCTAAATCCAATACTAGCAGAACAATTATTTGCCATTCCATTATCTGCATTCAACGTATTTGCCATTTGTATTTTTGTAAAATTAGTTGGTGTTTTATCTCCAACATAGGCAGGAAGTGTATTTCCTGTAAACAATCCTCCAATATCTGGTCCAGCAGTTCCTGAGCCAGAAGGACCAGTAGAATGTGTCGCTCCACCAGTCGTTATAAGTTCTGCTTTTACAATAGTCCCATCAGGCAATCTTTTACCGTTTGGCATTGAGCTTAAAATATCGGCAATAGAAAAACTATAATTTGTTTGCGCTGATGCACTTGTCAACAAAAGCAAAGTAATAAGTACCAAAATGATTTTAATTTTATTTTTCATTATCCATAAATTTTAATGATAATAATATTTCTATTTTATGATAGTCTTTAGTCATCACAAAGCTGTAATAATAAATTCGCTTCGTCTGTTGGCTTGATGTTCTTCTTCGGTACATTTTACACCGTCAGCGCATTTATTAACCAATTGGTTTTCTCCGTATCCTTTTCCAGTCAATCGGTTTGGAGCAATTCCATTTTTAACCAACCATTGAATCGTCGATTTAGCTCTTCTGTCAGATAAAGCTTCGTTATACTGATGTGAAGCCCTACTATCTGTATGCGAACGAACATCTATTTTCATATTAGGATAATCGTTCATAACAGCCAGTATTTTTTCGAGATCTAATGCTGCCTCTCTTCTGATGTTCGACTTGTCTAAATCGAAATAAATCATCTTGATGCCAAAGCATTTTCCTAAATCATCGCCTACAGTAACCTTACATGTTGATTTTTCCAATTGGATTGGAAGAGTAGTTTTTCCGCTTTCTGTTCCAATCGTGACAGTTAGTTCTTTTGTGCTATATTCTGGTTTCTCTGCTCTTACAAAATACATCTTCCCACATTCGACAGAAAAAGTGTATTTGCCAGATGCATCAGAAATTGCGGAACTTTTGAGTGACATATCGCTACCAAATAATGAGACCTTAGTATCTGAAAGAACTACTCCTGTTTCGGCATCTGTAATAATCCCTTCAAGTTCCTGAATACACTTTAATCTTTTGGTTTCTAAAAATTTATAAATATCATCAGATCCCTGCCCTCCTTCTTTGTTGGAAGAGAAAAAACCTCTTCTTGTTTCGGGATCAATAATATAAGCGAAGTCATCTTTTGGAGAATTGACATCTGATCCCACGTTCTGGATATTGCTTATTTTTCCGTTATTGTCAATGTTAGCAACAAAAACATCTAAACCTCCAAGTCCTGGATGCCCGTCTGAAGCAAAATAAATTTCATTTTCAGAAGTTAGATACGGAAAAGTCTCCTTCCCTTCTGTATTAATTGTATTTCCGAGATTTTCTGGCGCACCATAACCTCCATTTGGATTTATGCTGACTTTATACAAATCAGACTGCCCAATAGATCCTGGCATATCAGAAGCAAAATACAGTGTTTTTTCGTCTGGACTCAAAGCAGGATGTGCCGTACTGTAATTATCACTATTGAACGGAAGTTCTGCGATATTGATCCATTTATTATCTTTTCCAAGTTCCGCTTTGTAAAGTTTTATTAAAGTGGTTTTATTATCATCTTTACCTTTTTTTCCGTTGATGTAATTATTTCTGGTAAAATAAACCGTCTTGCCATCTCTAGTAAAAAGTGGTGAAGCCTCATGAAATTTAGTATTAATGGCCGATTTAAATTTATTTACTTTTGATGCGCCTCCTGTAGAAGGATCGAGATCGGCATTATAAATATTCGTAAAATATTCTCCTGTCCACGTGTGTTTTCGCTTTACAAAATTTCCTGTATCTCGCGCAGAAGCAAAATAAAGTTTATTGTTATAAACAAATGAACCATAATCAGAGTATTTACTGTTAACTCCTGCATCCTCTATTTTATATCTTCCCGAATTTGCTTTTATCTGATCCAAGTAGTTCAGATTTTCTTTATAGAGCTTTCCTCTGCTGTCATTTTTTGATTTAGCATTAAACTCATCCAAAAATTTATTAGCCTCGGTAATTTGTCCTATAGATTTTAGACATTGTGCATATCGATAATAATATTCTGGTTCAACACTTGTGTTCATTGCAAATAGCTCTTTATACCATTTTGCGGCGTTCTCAAACTCTGAGTTAAAGTAATAGGCATTACCTAGTTTTTTAAACATATCTTCAGATTTGTAGCCTTTATTAGCAACTTTTTCAAACGTTTTTATGGCATCGATATAAGCGTAATTGTCATATTTCTTGTCTCCAGAATTGACTTTTGCCTGTTGTGCATAACTGCTAAACGAAAAAGAAGTAATACTTATAAGTAGTAGTATAGATTTTTTCATGATGCCCTATTTTTAGAAGAAACGAGGAGTTGTAATTCTACTTTTGTTTGAGAAGAATTCATAGCGCAGAAAGATTTCATGTGAGCCTGAATTGTAGTTTCTTAATCTGGTTGTTTCATTATCATATCCATAACCAATATATAATCCGTCGGTAATCTGAAATCCTGCCATTGCGCTTATCGCGGCATCCCATCGATAAGCAACTCCCAGAGTGAGTTTTTCAAAGAATAAAAAATTGGCAGAAACATCTACTTGAAGCGGCGCACCTTCAACCATTTTAGTCAAAAGCGCAGGTTTAAATTTTACTTCTTGAGAAAAATCAAAAACATAACCACCAATCAAATAATAATTGATTTTGTCTTTATAAATCGCGACATCATTATCATCATAGCGGTTGGTTTGAATAAAATTTGGAACAGAAAATCCGATATAAGCCTTATTAGAATGCCAATAAATTCGGCTCCAACATTAGGCGAAAAATCATTATCCAGATTTTGAAATTGTGGATCTCCAGCTGTTTCTGGATTTAGTTTGGTAACATCTAGATTAAAAAAATCTGCTGTACCTTTTATACCAAAAGAGAGTTTCCAAGTTTCTGAAGTTGGTATTGTATAAGAAAGATCAACAGAAAATTGATTCTCTGTTGTAGGACCGATTTTATCATTTACTAAAGACACACCAAGACCAATATTACTATTATTAATCGGGGTGTTTACAGAAACACTATTAGTCTTAGGAGCACCATCTAACCCAACCCATTGATCCCGATGCAAAGCAAAAATGCTTAAAACACCTCGAGAACCAGCATACGCAGGATTTATGTTTATTGTGTTGTACATGTATTGCGTATACTGCGCATCTTGCTGTGCATAACCAATACAATAACCTAGTAGAACGATACAAAGAAGTAGTTTTTTACTCATTTTCTAATTTTTTAAATATTTAACTTATGGACATGACAAGTCGGTTATAAGAACTTTTGCTCCTTAACTTCTTCGCATGGATAATAGAATTTCGAGATTAGCAGATACTGTAAAATCAAGTATCTCAAATCTTAACGACTGTAAATAATTAAACTTAAGAGTATAGAAATCTGGTAGAAAAATTTAAAGCGTAATGCTTTAATTAAATGGCTGTTAAATGGTCTGGCTGATAAAGATTCAAAGTCTGAATCGTAGAAAATACCGAATGACTAAAAAAACAGATTTAGGAAGGAAAAAATTGCATTATAATTTGAAAAAAATATCACAATTTTATTTGTTTAATGGCATAGACCAAAATAAAAATAAAAGCAGAAATCTGCTTTTTAGACCTAATTTATTGATCAGATAAATATGGTCTTTTCATTCTCATACATTTCTTTTAAAATGAGAATTTGTTACTACTAGCTTCTAAATTCTATATTCGTTTTTAAATTAATTTCAGAAGCACACAACAATCTAATTTCTTACATGTTAAAATACACAATAGTATTAAACATCTTACAAAAATATACAAAATATATTGATATACAGTATTTTAACATTATTTTTTTATTAAATAAAACTATTTAATTTCCTACAAAACTATAAACACTATTCAATTGAGAGGTTTCAAAACAGGTATTTTATGTTTCATTTTATAAAATGAAACAATATTTAACGAAAATTAGTACATATTCTAGCATTATTTAACCGTTTGATTTTCAATAGTTTCCAAAACCACTTTCAAAGCAATATTCAAACCGGACTACTCAGAATATAAAAAGTGGTACATTTTGATGATACAGCAAAACGATACTTTTGACTAAAAATCATAAAGCATTAAAATAAAAAATGAACAAGGAAATAAGAAATGACTGGAGCAAAGAAGAAATTCAAGCCATCTATGATAAGCCTTTGCTTGAGTTAGTTTATCAGGCGAGCAACTGTACATCGCAATTGGCATAAACCTTCAGAAATACAAGTTTGCACGTTACTTTCTGTAAAAACAGGTGGCTGTCCAGAAGATTGTTCCTATTGCGGACAAGCAGCACGTTATCATACCGATATAAAAGTTCAGGCTCTTTTGCCAACAGAAACTGTTCTTGAACACGCACAAAAAGCAAAAGATGGAGGTTCTTCCCGTTTTTGTATGGCTGCGGCTTGGCGCGAAGTACGAGATAACAAAGATTTTGATCGTGTTATTGAAATGGTAAAAGGCGTTAATGATCTCGGATTGGAAGTTTGCTGTACACTAGGAATGCTTACCGAAGAGCAAGCTATTAGACTTCAAGAAGCAGGTTTGTATGCTTATAATCATAATTTAGATACTTCTGAAAGTTACTATGATGAAATTATTAGCACACGTAAATTTGATCAGCGTCTTGATACTATAAATAATGTTAGAAAAGCGGGTATTACGGTTTGTTCTGGCGGAATTATTGGTTTGGGAGAAACTCCCGCCGATCGTGTTTCTATGTTAGCAACTTTAGCTACAATGCCTACTCATCCAGAATCTGTTCCTGTAAACGCACTGGCAAGAGTAAAAGGAACACCATTAGAAAATAATCCGAAAGTACCTCTTTGGGATATGGTTCGAATGATTGCCACAGCGCGTATTACTATGCCAGCATCTGTTGTACGTTTAAGTGCAGGAAGAATTGAAATGACAGAAGAAGAGCAAGCTTGGTGTTTTATGGCTGGTGCCAATTCTATTTTTACTGGAGAACGCGAAACTTTACTAGTAACACCAAACCCAGGACTATCAGAAGATATGCAAATGTTTCAAAATCTTGGACTTAAACCTTTAACTAAAGAAAGAAAAAGTAGCTGTTCTGTGGTTTAAAAGATATTTTTGAAACTATAAAACACTTAAAAACATAAAAAACTGCGCAACTCTAAAAATGTTTGAGGATGCGCAGTTTTTTTTCAATTTGGATCTCTTGGCAAAGCGGGGCATATTTCAGAAAATAATTAAATATATTTGAAAAGCGTTATTGCAAGCAGAAATTCAGATAATGGAAATATTAAATATACAAACGGCACAACTTAACATACGACACCTTAAAATATCAGATCTATCTGATTTTCATATCTATCGGTCTAATCCAGAAGTTACAAAATATCAAGGTTTTGATGTTATGACAATTGAAGAGGCTGAAGAATTTATTAAAGAAAACGCAACAAAACATTTTGGCAAAGCTGGAGAATGGGTACAATACGGAATTGAAAATACTAAAACCAAACAACTCATTGGCGACTGTGCAATTAAACTTGATCAATACGATACAAGAATTGCCGAAATCGGAATAACAATTTCGCACCTTGAGCAAAAAAAAGGTTTTGCAAAAGAGGTTTTTGTTGGCATTCTGGATTTTCTATTTGACACCAAACAAATACATCGAGTTGTTGAAATTGTAGATGCTGAAAATATTGCTTCGATTAACCTATTGAAAAGTATCGGTTTTAGACAAGAAGGGCACTTTATTGAGAATATTTTCTTTAAAGGAAAATGGGGAAGCGAATTTCAGTATGCAATGCTAAAACGGGAATGGGACAAGAGAAAATTGTAATAAGGAACTCTTTTACTCATTTCAAATCTTTATTGATAATTTTACAATAAAGGAAAAAAAAGCAAAAACATGTATAAAAAAGCCCTCCAACCATTAATTGACAATTCTACTGTTATTCTAATTATGGGCACTATGGCTGGCGAACAGTCTATTGCCAAACAGCAATATTACGCCAACAAAGGAAATCTTTTTTGGAAAATTATGTTTGCTATTTTTGAAGAAGAATTTAGCGATTTGTACGAAGATCGAAAAGCTCTATTAACAAAATATAAAATTGGTCTTTGGAATGTTTTGCAAAGCTGTAAAAGAGAAGGAAGCAGTGATGCCTGCAATTACCGAAGAAACGATAAACGATTTTGAAAGTCTGCACAAACAATATCCTAATATAAAACATGTCTTTTTTGAAAGTAAAGCCGCTACAAAGTATTTTCAGAAACATACTATTGCACAAAAAGGAATTACCTATGTAACTCTCCCTTCTACCAGCGGATTAAATGCTGGCCTTACAAGAGCAGAAAAAATGGCCGAATGGAGAGCCGTATCTCAAATAGCACTTTCTAAAAAAGAAAAAAAATAATTACCTATTTCTCATAATATAAAACAGTATTTCTTCTTCTAGTTCTCTTGATAAATTTTCGAACTTCATTCTGCGTCGGTGATTTTTATCGCTTTTATCCCTGTAAAGCTCCGTTTTGGCGGTACTTATACAATAAGCAT